>JACWEH010000018.1 GCA_014653585.1 Pelagibacterales bacterium SAG-MED38
ATATTTGTTGCAAGTGAAGTTTTTCCCATTGATGGTCGACCCGCAATAATTATTAAATCAGATTGATGAAGTCCACCCAATTTGTCATCTAAGTCTCTAAGACCAGTGGGAACACCAACTATTCCACCTTCATTTTTATATGCGGCTGATGCCATTTCTATAGTTTGTTTCATGGCATCATCAAATTTTATTAAAGATGAATTGAAAGTTCCTTTTTCAGCTAAGTCATAAAGAAGTTTTTCTGAATTTTCAATTATAGTCTTGCCATTTGTTTCAAAATCATTTTCTTTGGCATTATAAATTATTCCTTCTGATATTTTTATTAATTCTCTTCTTACAAACATATCATAAATTATTTTAGAATATTCGATTGCTTGTCTTACCGAAGTAGAAAATTTTGTTATTTTTACCAAATACTCAGGAATGTTTAACTCATCTTTTTCATTTTCAAAAAAATTTTTTAAAGTAATTGGATTTGCAAGCATTCCTTTATAAATCATATTTTCTATAGCATTAAAATTTTTTGGTGCATAGGATCATGAAAATTTACATTTGAAATTATAGTATTAATCTCATCAAATATTTCATTGGTAACTAATATTGATCCAATTACTGATTGTTCGGCTTCGATATTGTTTGGTAGTTCTTTAAAGTTTTCTTTAACTAGGGTTAGGTTATTTTCCATTACCCAATATTATATAAAAAAATATTATTTTAAATTATAAAAAAGGCTGTGGATGAAATTGTATAATTATTGAATACTTTCAGCTGAAGTTACGTTGATTGTTATTTCCGCATCAACTTCGGAGTGTAAAGAAATTCTTACTTTAAATTTCCCAAGAGATTTTATTTCTTTGATAGGTTGAATCATAGATGGTTTAATCTCTAACTTAGTTTTTTCTAAGATTAATTTTGATATTTCAGTTGGTTTAACAGAACCATATAATTCGTTATTTTCTGTGCTAAGTTTTTTAACAAGATATTCTTTTTTATTAATATTTTCCAAAATTTTTTTTGCGAGATGTTTTTTTTCATTATCTTTTTTTGAAAGTTCTGATTTGATTTTCTCTACTTCTTTTATATTAGCTTTAGAGGCATAAAGAGCTTTTTTGTTAGCAATTAAAAAGTTTCTAGCAAAACCTCTTTTAACATCTATCACTTCACCAATAGATCCAATTTTTTTTAAATTTTCTAATAAAATTATTTTCATTATATTAATGCTAAATTTCTTGCTCTCTTTATTGACAAGGCCAATTCTCTCTGTTTTTTTTGAGATACATTTGTGATCCTAGATGGAAGAATTTTTCCATTTTCAGAGGTGTATTTTTTAAGAAGCTTAATATTCTTGTAATCTATCACAGGAGATCCTTTGACTGAAAGTGGACAACTTTTTTTAAATTTATATTTATTTGGTTGAAAGATACTTAATTTTGCAAAATTATTTTGTCTAGATTTTTTATTTCCACTCTGTTTTTTTGGCATGATTAATTATTTATTCTTTCTTTTTTTTCAGGCGCTTCTTTATTAGAAAAATAATTTGTATCAAGATCAAATTTTTTTACTTTAACAGTTAAATGTCTAAGTAGCTTTTTATCTATTGCCTCATTTTTTTCCAATTGCTCAATCACTTTACCATTTCCCTTAATTTTAAAATGAATATAGCTTCCTTTTCTGTTTTTTTTTATGAGATAGGATAAGGTTAAAAGACCCCAATTTTCAGTTTTGACTATTTCACCTTCATTTTTTTCAATAATTTTAGAATATTTTTCAGTTAACTGTTTTAATTCAGCTGGAGAAGTATCCTGCTTTGCTATTATTGTATGCTCGTATAAATTCATTTTAATTCTTTGATAAAAAGTGAGGATATACTATTATAAACTCTCAATTACAATAGCTAAATAAACAATAATTAAATAATTTTTTTAAATGTTTTCTGTAATTTTCCCAGGTCAAGGTTCACAAATAGTTGGTATGGGAAAAGACTTTTTTGAGAAACATGAAATTGTAAAAAAATTGTTTAAAGAAGCTGATGAGACATTAGAGTTCAGTCTTTCAAAACTTATTTTAGACGGTCCTAAAGACAAATTAGACCTTACAATTAATACTCAACCAGCAATTTTTTTAATAAGCTATTCAATATTCCAAGTAGTTAAACAAGATTTCAATATAAATTTAAATAAGGCAAAATATTTTGCAGGACATTCATTAGGCGAGTATTCAGCACTATCATGTGCTGGATACTTAAATTTTAATGAAACTATAAAGACATTAAGAGTAAGGGGAGATGCAATGCAAAATTCAGTGCCAAAAGGTGAGGGTGGTATGTTAGCAGTTTTGGGATTAAAAATAGAAGACCTAGAAAAAATTTTAGAAGATAATCAAAATGTTTTTGATGCGGAAGTTGCAAATGATAATTCAGATGGACAAATAGTATTAAGTGGTAAAACAAAAGATTTACAAATCCTAAGTCAATTTTTAAAAGAAAAAAAAATAAAAAATATTAAATTACCAGTAAGTGCACCTTTTCACTGTAATTTAATGAGTAAAGCAACCGAGGTGATGACAAAAGAATTACAGAAAATTAATTTTAAACAATCCAAAAATATTCTAATTTCAAATGTTACTGCCAATGAAATTTCTCATATTGAAGACTTAAAAGGTTTGCTTATTAAACAAATTGAAAAAAGAGTTCGATGGAGAGAAACTATTCTTTACATGATCAATAAAGGTGTGAGTCAATTCATTGAAATTGGTCCAGGCAAGGTACTTTCTGGTCTTGTTAAAAGAATTAATAAAGATGTAAAAATCTCTTCAATTAATAGTCAATCGGATATAGAAAGTTTAAATATATGAATGATTTAAAAGAAAATAATATAATCGTAACTGGCGCTACAGGTGGAATAGGAAATTCTATAATTAAAAAATTATATGATGCTGGAGCTAATATTTTAGCGACAGGAACTAAAAATGAAAAGTTAGAGGAACTTAAAAAAAAATTTCAAAATATCCAGATATTGAAATTTGATATCTCGAAAATTGATAATATAGAAAATTTTATTGAGGATGCTACAAAACAACTTGGAGGTAAACTTGATTGTATCGTTAATAATGCAGGAATTACTCAAGATAACTTAGCTATACGTATGAGTATAGATGAGTGGAAAAAAGTAATAGATGTTAATCTTACTTCCACATTTTTGATAAGCAAGTTTGCAATAAAAAAAATGCTTAAAAATAAAAAAGGTAAAATTATAAATATTACATCCGTGGTTGGACATACCGGAAATTTAGGACAAACAAATTATACAGCCTCAAAAGCAGGAATTATTGCAATGTCTAAAAGTTTAGCAATGGAATACGCAAAAAAAAATATCAACGTTAATTGTATTTCACCAGGGTTTATAAAAACAGCTATGACAGATAAAATTGATGAAAAATTTAAAGAAGTTATTATTTCAAAAATACCTTCTGCACGGCTAGGAGAACCCGAAGATGTTGCTAATGCAGTTATTTTTTTAGCTTCCACACAATCTGATTACATAAATGGAGAAACATTGCATGTTAATGGAGGCATGTATATGGCTTGACAATCTAGGTAATTAAACTAATAACGATTTATAATATATAAAGGATCAATATGTCAGAAGATGTTTCAAGTAAGGTTAAAAAAATTGTAGCTGATCATTTAGGGATTGATGAATCAAAAGTTACTGAAGAGTCAAGTTTCATTGATGATTTAGGTGCTGACAGTTTAGATACTGTTGAGTTAGTGATGGCTTTTGAAGAGGAATTTGGCTCAGAGATTTCTGATAGTGAAGCAGAAAAAATTTTAACAGTAGGTGATGCAGTCAAATTTATTGAAGGCAAAGCCAACTAATAATTTTTAAATGCCCTCATCAAAAGATGGGATAATGGTTATTCTGTCCTCTCCTTCAGGAGCAGGTAAAACCACTTTAGTTAACTTACTTTCAAAGCAAAATAATTTTGAAATTTCCATATCTCATACAACAAGAGAACCAAGACTAGGCGAAGTTCCAAATAGAGATTATTTTTTCGTAAATGATATTGAATTTAAAAGATTAATAAAAAATCAAGAATTTTTAGAGTATGCAAAAGTTTTTAATAATTATTATGGAACAACAAGAACTCCAATAATTGACAATCTAAATAAAGGTAAAAATGTTTTATTTGATATTGATTGGCAAGGTGCTGATCAAATAAAAAATAAAAAACTAGATTACAAATTAATTACTTTTTTTATTTTACCTCCAAGTAAGGAGATTTTATTTAAAAGACTATCAAATAGAGATATGAAAGATAAACTTATAGTCGAGGAAAGAATGCAACAATTTGAGAGAGATGTATTACATTGGATAAATTATGATTATGTAGTGATAAATAATGATTTAGACAAATGTTTTTTGAAAATTAAAAATTTGATAAACGCGGAAATAAATAACGGATCAAAAGATTACGATTCTGATTATATTAGAAATCATATTGAAAAATTAACATCTTAAATTTTCGTATTCTTTGGTTAGCTTAAAGTAAGTATCAAAATCTAAATTTTGAGGTCTAAGATCTAGATCTATACCTAATTTTGTAGCAAGATGTTTGTTTCTATTAAAAATTTGTAGAAAAGGTGCTTTTATTTTTTTTCTTCTGTGCATAAAAAAATTCTGGTTATTTTTTCTAAATTCTTGGGACTTTCAAAATTTAAGAATTTTTTTTTTGGTTCTAATAATAAAAGAGAACTTTCAACTTTTGGTTTTGGAGAAAAACAGTGACGACTAATATCACAAATTTTTTTAATATTTAATCTCCAATTTGCTATAATTGACAATCTGCCATAAGTCTTATTATTGAAGTTTGATACTATCCTGTCTGCCACCTCTTTTTGAAACATAAGAACAAGATAGTTAAACCAACTTTCTTTGTAATCCATATTCATTATCCATTTGATTAAAATTTCAGTTGATATATTGTATGGCAAATTTCCAAAAACTGTCAGTGGTTTTACACTGAGAGAATTTTCATTAATCTTAAGAATATCGTTATTAATAATATTTACTTTATTTTGGAATTTTTTTTTAAGTTCTTGTGCTAAATTGTCATCTTTCTCAATAGCCAAAAATGAATGGGGATTTTTTTTTAAAATTTCTTTAGTTAAATTTCCAGTTCCTGGTCCAACCTCTAAAATATTTCTATTTGTAATATCAATTACATTTATTATCTTTTTAATGATATTTTCATCTATAAGAAAATTTTGGCCAAGACTTTTTTTGGCTTTTGTCATCTTTTATCTAAAAAACTTAATGCTCTAATTAAGCTTGTAGGGCTTGATTTGTTCTTGCCAATCATTTTTTTATTTGGCCCATGATCTGGAGACACTCTAATAAAGGGTAAACCCAAAGTTATGTTAATTGCATTGTATTCGAATATTGTTTTTATTGGTGCCAAAACTTGATCATGATACATCCCAACAATAACATCAAAATTTTTTCTATTTTTCTTTAAAAAAATAGTATCTGCAGGAAAAGGACCTTTAACATTTATCTTTTTTTTTAAAGATTTGATAACAGGTAATAGTATTTTTTCATCTTCATTAAAATTATGAATGCTTTCGCAATGAGGGTTTAATCCTACTACACCAATTCTTGGTTTAAACTTTAAAAAATTCTTGTAAAAGTCATTTATAATATTTACTTTTTCTTTGATTATTCTTTTAGAAATTTCTTTTGTTACTAATTTTAATGGTAAATGAGTTGTTACCGGACAAACTGATAACTTTTCGTTATAAATCAACATTGCAAATTTTTTTCTATTAAATTTTCTAGAGATATATTCTGTAATTCCTAGATATTTTTTTTTTAAAGTTTTAGATTTGTCAACAGGACCATTGATCAACTTATTTGTAAACCCTGATTTAATTAATTTAAAAGCTATATCAAAAGAGTCAAAAATATAATTATTTGAATTATAATTTTTTACATCAATAAGATAAATTTTATTTTTTTTAATATTTTTAGGGTTAATTCTAAGTATATCTAAAAGCTCAATATTTTTCTTAAAACCAAACATCTTAATTTCTTTATCTAATTTTTTTTTGTTACAAATTAATATTAAGCTACTATTAAATTTCTTTAATTTTAAAGATTTAAAAAAAATTTCAAAAAAAATACTTTTTGTTTCACCTGGTATAATTAAAATGGGTCTAGAATTCACTTATTTTACTGTTTAATTTAATTTTATCGTAAAAAATATTTGAAAACTTATCTAATTGTTTTGTTGTTTCAATCATAACTATTTTATCTAATTCTTTTTTCTTATCAACTTCTATTGGCACTTGTTTTATTTCATTTATTTTTAATATTAAAAAGTTATTACCTATTCGAATGGGCTCACTATATGAATTTAATTTTAATTTTTTTAGGTTTTTGTTAACTTCTTTGGATAGATTATTTTCTCTCACCCAACCTATTTTACCCCCTATTTTTGAACTATCTGAAATACTAAATAAATTTGCAGTATTCTCAAAACCAATTTTCTCTATACTTTCTTTAATTTCATCAATCTGAACTTCAATTAAAAAATTTTTTTTTTTTGTAAATAGAATTTCGGATAAATTATATTCTACTAAAAATTTTTTTTTACTCATTTTTTCAATTTTTCTTGCAAGATCTGATTTATCAATTTTGACACTATTAAAAAATTTAGCATAAACTAAATTTTTCCATTCATTTTCAATTTCAATTTTCTCTTTTAAGTCATTTATAGATAAATCAAATTTTTTTAAATATTCTTGAAATTGATCTTGATTTTCAAAGTCGAGGCTTAAGACCAATCTATTAAGAACAGCTTCAATTTGAACGCTCTCATTATCTAAAGTTTTATATTTCAAAATTTCATTTTTTCTTATTTTTTCCTTAACCAAAGATCTTTTAGAAATAGTCATTAGTTTTATCTTATCAATTTCTTTTAATGATGGATTAAGAGCTAAAAGATAATTAGCTTCTTTTTCAAGATCGTAATTTGTAATTATTTGATTATCTATTTTCATTAAAATTTTTAAATTTATTTCTGAGTAACTAAAACTTATTAGAGAAAAAAAAATTAAAATCAGGATGATAAGATTATTCGATTTAATCATCTTAGATTAGGAGTATTAAAACCACCAAAAGGCAAAATTGAAATTTTAAAAAACAAATTCTCAGAAGGTTTTAAATCTTGGTCACTATAATATTCTTTATTATATTCAATACCAGCCGTTAGACAATCATTTTGATATTGGTACATGATATTATAAAATTCGGTAAAACTTTTCTCTTTGTTTTCTCTTGTTTTGAATATTAAACTATTATTATTATCAAAGTTAAATCTAGTTTCATTTTGTAAATAAGAGTCTTTTAACTCGCTATTATTTTCATTACGATATTCAAAAGTTGATGTTAAATTTTTTAAATAAAATTCAAAACCAAAAAGCTCGTAGTTTTTTTCAACGAGGTTATCTTTAAGAGAAAAATTATAATCTAATTTAAAATTATCTTTTGAACTGTACTCAAAAAGACCAACAAAATCAGAAACTTTGTCTCCTATATTGGTATTAAAAGGTAAATCTTTATTTTCACTTAATCTTAGATTATTCGCAAAACCAAATTTCATTTTTTGGGCAAAAATTGATTTGTCTAATTTAGTATATTCATATCCGTAAGTAGCTGAAATACCTCCCTCATTAGCTTCTTCTATACCAAGTCTATCAATATCGTAAATGTTAAAATAGTCTATTCGTCCTTCATTTCGATTTCTAATATCTCTTGTAAAATCTGGGCTTAGTTTAAAAGATAATTTAGGCGTAAGAGTATTATCAAATTTTTCAGTCTCTTTCACCAATGGAAAGGTGTATGTGCTTTGTATAGTGGGTAACAAAGTATTTGAAATATCGCTTTCAAAGTTTTCTGAATTTTCTCCTTTCGAATTAACATTTTTTAATAAAAATTTTTTTTTATTTACGATCCCATTGTTGAAATATCTTGGAATTGACTGAAAATTAAATTTATTAATCAAAACTTTTTCCTTAATATTTGTATTGTAATTTTTGTAATATCCTAAAGAGTCGAAAGAGGAATTATCATTTATAATATTTGAGAAACTAAAATTTGGAACATATTCAAATTTATCACTATCTTCTTTACTTAAATCTTCATAGACGTCAAAACTTGTGTTAATCGATTGTTTATCATTATATAGATCTAAACTTAACAAATTTTTAAGTTTTGTTTTATTATTTATAATTGGGCTTTCTACTTTTAAAGCTTTTAAGTAAGTTTCATCTGTAACTTGTTGTAACTCGATATTTAAATTTATATCATTAAAATTTTCAGTATCATATTTTTTGTTAAAGTCATAAAATAAATGACCTTTTGAATTATTATTTTTTGAAATATATTGACTTATATCTGCCACATAAGAAGATTTTTTATTTTTTTGCCTAAATTCCGATTGCAACAAAAATCTATCATTAAAAAAAAGTCTTGGGCTTATTGTAATATCCTTATTTTCAGCTATAGCTAAAAAGTACGGTAGATTTAGTGATAAACCACTAGTGCTATTGTCTTGTAATTTTGGAACTAAAAAACCAGTCTGTCTTTTCACTGTTGGATCTGGATGAAAAAATTTTGGAAAATAAAAAACCTTATGATCATAAATCTTTAGACTTGCATTTTTATAATTTATGGTCTTTTTCTTTTTATCATGCCTAATCTCCTCAGCACTCATTTCCCATGGAGGACACTTCTCTCTTTTTTTACAAAAAGTAAAAGTACCTTTTTTTACAATTGTGCTATTTTCATCACTTATTAAACTTCTTCCTTTAAGTCTAGGTTCATTTTCTGAATTTTCTGAAATCTTAAAATTTAAGTCGACATCTTTTGCTATGAGATCTCCTTTTTTTAAATCCATATATGCTAAATCTACAATAAATGAATTTTTATTTGCATCAAAAGCAATTAGTTGATTCAATTTAATAACTTTTTTTTCTACAGAGTACTCAAATTCTTTAACTTTATAAATATTCCCTAAATTATCAATAATCTCTGAGTCAGTTTTACTAGTTATTAATTTGTTAATAACATCATAATTTATTTCATTTGAGTTAATAAACAGATTGTTATTTTTATCATTTATTTTTACGTTTGTTTTTAAAGTCAAATTTGATTGATCAATCCTATATTCGATAGTCTGAGATGATATTTCTATATTTTCGTCAATTTTGAAAATTTTACCTTCTCTAATCAACAATAAAGATTTGTCTTTAAAATATTTTATTTCAGTCCCTTCGGCTGAAATTTTATCCTCTTTAATTATTACAATTCCATTATTTGCAATTGTTAAATTTTGATTTTGAAAAAATTCAATATCTGTTGCTTTAAATTCAATATTTTGAGCTGAAACTAAATTTACAAGAAATAAGTTTAAAAATATTATTAATAACTTTTTTAGTATTTTATTTTTCATTTATTCTCACTAAACCTAAAGTTGAAATGATACTTAAAATAATTATTGGAAAAAAAACTGATAAATAAATAGGGATCTTATTAGTAAGTCCAAAAATATCAAAAATATTACTAATATAGTAAATTATTACAGATAGGGTTATCCCCAAAAGAATATGAAATATGTAAGGTTTATCTTTTTTAATATTTAACATTATTATTGACGAAATAACCACCATAATACTGAAATAAATAGGCAATGAAACAATCTTTAATATATGTAGATCAATTTCTTCCGAGGAATAACCCAACATTCTATTTTCCTCTTTTTCTTTAATTAATTGAATTACATTCAATGAATTAAGATTTCTAAAGCTTTTATTTATTTTATTTGAGTCAAAATGGCTTCTAATCGTCATATTTTCATCTAAGAGAACTTGTTTGTTATCTTTAAATAAAATGGGATCTTCAAGTATCCATGTATTGGAGCTTATGTCTACTTTTTTTGAAGAAAAATTATTTGTTAAATTAAAATCACTATCAAACTCTGATATGAAAACATTTGTAAGAAAATCATCTTTTTTTTCAGATCCATTAATAATATAAATTTTGTTGTTTATTTCATCTTTGATCCATAATCCATTTTCACTAAAATGTTTTAAATATTTTCCGTCTTTTGAGTAAATATTTTTAAATTCAAAATAAATAAATTTAAGTTTTGAAGAAAATGGATAAAAAATAGTAATTACCATAATACCAAATAAGAAAGCACATAAAGATAATAATTTTATAAAATAAAAATTGTCTAAATTATTTAACTTAATTAATTCATTTTCTCTTTTTTTTATTATTTCAAGAAAAAAAAAGTTGTGTGGAAATGAGCATAACAAAAGGTAAGATTTCTAAAATCGTTGTAGGTGCATTTAAAGCGGCTAATAAAAATGGCAGATAAAATTTTGAATTTACATCATCAAAAAAAGTAATTTCTTCAAAAACCGTCAAAATTATAGCTAAAGTAAAGAATATAATTGAGACTAAAAATAATTTTTTAAAAAAAAGATTTATTAAATATCTGTCTAAAGTTTTAACCATATCTCACTTTCTTGATTAATAAGATATAACTAATGATATAAAAAATGATAGGTATAAACATTAATAAAAACAAATAAGCTAAAGAATTGTCAACGTATCGCATCAAAGTTTCTGAAATTACTAAAATTAAAAAAACAGATAAAAAAACTTTTATAGTTTTCAGTGTATAATTATTTTGTTCTTTAGAAAAAATTATTAAAAAACAACAAATTAGTGTTAAAAGGGGTATATAAAGTGGTTTAATAAGTCTCTTATATAATTCATTATTGAGATTTTTTAATCTTTCTATATTACAATCAAACATTTCATCTTGATAACTATTATTTGTCATCAAATTAAATGAGCACTTGATAATTTTCAAAGAAGATAACTCTTGTATTTTGGGTACTGTGATTGTCTTCGATGAAAATTTTGATAAATCATAATCAACTTTATCAAACTGAAAACTTATTAACTTTTTATTGTTAGTACTTATTATCTTTCCATTCAATAATCTAAAAATTTTTTTTTCGTTATCAATTAAAAAACCTTCTTTTGCAAAAATAATTTGATTATTCCTATCTAATTCAAATAAATTTCCCTCCTGAATATAAATATTTTTATAGGAATTTTCTGTAGTTTTCTCATTTATAAAAATAGTTAAACCAGAAATTGTATCAATAAATTTTCCTGGTTTTATCAAATTTGGTAAAAAGTCCATGTTTGACTCTTTTAAAAATAATCTTGATTTAAATTGACTTGATGGTGAGATAATACTGCCAATAATTATTTGAATTAACATAAGTACTAATGAAAATTTAGCTAGATTTAAAATAAAATTTTTCTTACTTATTCCGTTAATCCAAAATATTATAAGTTCATTATTTTTTTCATATTTAATTAGTTCAAAAAATATTGAAATAAATAGAACAAATGGCAAGATTCTATGAACAATTTTGGGGAAATTGAATAAATTATAATAAAAATAAATTCTAAAGTTATGTCCATCATCAATGACAAAATCTAAATAATTCACAGCCTGAACTATCCATACGATTGCACCTAAAGTAAAAGTTATTATTAAAGCTCTAAGTGATATGTCTGTGATTAATTTTCTAAAAAGTAATTTTTCCATTGA
>JACWEH010000019.1 GCA_014653585.1 Pelagibacterales bacterium SAG-MED38
TAATATCAGCGCCATTTAAATTTGCTGCACTCATCGCTCTTTGGCAAATATCGCCAGGTTGCTGGCCTTCGATTATTGGAAGAGTTAAAATATTATTTTGTTCACCTAAAGATTTTAATTGCTCTTGAGCAGCTGGTCTATAAATATCTAAACTGACCATCATTACTTTCTTTTTTTTTATGTTTTCTAAATATCTTGCAAGTTTAGCCGTTGTGGTGGTTTTACCAGAACCTTGCAGCCCAACCAACATCATTGGCACTGGTGGAACTGCGTTTAAATTTACATCATTATTTTTTTCACCTAAGAGATTAACTAATTCATCATAAACAATCTTTACCACCATGTCTCCAGGAGATGTTGATCTAATAATTTCTTGACCTAAGGCTTTTGGTTTAACTTTTTCAATAAAATCTTTAGCAACCTCAAGGGACACATCGGCTTCTAGTAAGGCTTGTCTTATACCTCTCAAACCTTCATCAACCTGATTTTCGTCAAGTGATGGAGCTTTTTTCAAAGAGGAAAAAACTTCCTCAAATTTATTTGTTAAATTTTCAAACATATTTATTACACCCAGCAGTAATTGCACTAGTGGGCGAACCCTCGCTGACTAGTGTCGATCTCTTTGTTTCCAAAGACACCGCAAATTTAATGTTTTTGCGGAAACTGCCACAAAATATAATAGAGGTTCAAAAAGTCAATAAATAAGTTAAATAACTATATATGGACTTCAAAGCTTTTAAAATGGATGGATTAGGTAATGACTTTGTTATTATTGATAATAGACAAAAAATTACCAATTTAACAAAAGATCAGATGATTAAAATTTGTGATAGAAATTTTATCGGCTGTGATCAACTAATATTTATTGAGCCAGATAGTTCCGCTGATGCAAGTTTGAGATTTTTTAATTCAGATGGAGGGGAATCTGGAGCATGTGGGAATGGAACAAGATGTGTTGCAGATTTAATTTCAAAAGAGAGAAGTAGTAATTTTATAGTTTTAAATACATTATCAGGAAAATTAAAATCTGAAATTTTGGAAAAAAAAATTGTTATAACTGAAATCGGTAAAGCAAAATTAAAATGGAACGAAATACCTTTGTCAAAAGAGATAGATACAAAAAATTTAAATATGAAAATTATTGACAAAAATAATAATGAGCATTTAGGTGGAACAGCAATTAATATTGGTAACCCACACATTGTTTTTTTTGTAAAAAACATTGAACATTTTAATATTGAAAAAATAGGTCCTAAGATAGAAAATCATGAAATCTTCCCAGAAAAATGTAACGTAACAATTGCACAAATTTTTAATAAAAATTTGATCAAAGTAAAAGTTTGGGAAAGAGGAGCTGGTCTTACTAAAGCCTGTGGAACTGCAGCGTGTGCTACTGCATATGCTGGTAAATTAAATAATCTTACAGAAAATAAAACTGATATAGAATTTTCAACTGGAAAATTATCAATTTTTATAGACGAAAATGACTCTATCCATATGAAAGGACCTGTTTCAGAAATTGAAGAAATAAATATAAAATTATAATGGGAATCTTCGATAAATTTAAAATAGGATTTAAAAAAAGTGCATCAGCTTTCACTTCCGGACTTAAAGAAATAATTGTTAAAAAGGAAATTGATGACGAAAATTTGAACAGAATCGAAGAATTTTTAATTCTATCAGATGTGGGGGTTGAGGCTGCATCTGAAATAAAAGAAATAATTTCTAAAAAAAAAATTGATCCAAATAAAGATTTATCTGAGGAAATAAATACTATTTTAAAAGAATATATAATTTCTTTGATGGAACCTTTAGAAAATAAATCTTTTTTTGAAAAAAAAGAGGAGCTCAACGCAACCTTAATTTCAGGTGTGAACGGTGTTGGTAAAACAACAACTATAGGAAAAATAGGAAAAATATTGAAGACCAACGGCAATAAAGTTGTATTTGCAGCCTCAGATACTTTTCGTGCCGCTGCAATTGAACAATTAGAAAATTGGTCAAATAAAGTAGGAGTACAAATTATAAAATCGTCTCAAGGAGCCGATCCAGCCTCGGTCGCTTTTAAAGCGGTGGATGAGGCTATAAAAAATAATTTTAACCAAGTTTTAATAGATACTGCTGGTAGACTTCAAAATAAAAAAAATTTAATGGAAGAATATAAAAAGATTGCAAATGTCACAAAAAAAATTGATCCCAACGCGCCTCATAACGTTATTCTAGTTTTAGATGCAACTTCAGGACAAAATGTGTTAAGTCAAGTGGAAGAATTTAATAAAATTATCCCTATAACAGGTATAGTTATGACAAAATTAGATGGCACAGCTAAAGGTGGAATTTTGCTAGCCTTAGCAAAAAAATATGCAATTCCTATTATTGCACTTGGCTTAGGTGAAAAAGAAGACGATTTACAGTTATTTGAAGCAAGGAAATTTGCTGAGGCTTTTACTCAAATTAATTAATTAAATTGCTAGAAATCAAAGGTTTATAAATATTACACTTATAATTATCATCAAATTTATAATGACCACAATCTTTAGAAAATGAAGAGATTATAAAATCAAATTTACCAGTTGTAGGATAAAGTTCTAGTTTTTTACTAGTGATATCGTATTTAAAATTAGCATTTAAACTTTTCACAGCACTAATCATTACTAATGTTTTGTCATCTTTTAATAAATAATAAGCAAAATCATCTGGAAATACCGGAAAATCATATTCTTGTAAAAAATATTTTGCTTTTGAAGGAAACCACTCATAAGAAATTAAAGGTGAAGAAGACTTTGTTAAATGATTATATATATAAAGATCTTTTGGATAATCATTTATATAATTATTATTTTCGCCTCTAGCTAAAATAGATTTTTCTCTTCCTTTAAAATATAAACTAAACTCTTTGTTGTGTGAGTCCATATGATCTATGTGAAATAAATCATCTGGCTCAAAAAAATCATCTTGTGAATAAGCATTCGCAATAAAAATAAATATTGCAATGAATAAAAAAGATAATCTTTTCATTATTTTTTAATAAAATTAAATTCTGAGTTATATTTGTTTAGATTGTGGCTTAATTTAAACTTTTGAGAAACGAATCAAGAGCTTTAACAAGGTTTTCATCATACTCCATCATATGATTGTCATGTTTTGTGAAATAAGAATATTTTGGTTCATTTGCTTTTTCATACATTTTTTTTCCCATAAAAAATGGAACTATTTGGTCAGCCTCACCATGCATTATTAGAATTGGAATTTTTATATTTTGAATTTTACTTTTATTATCAAATTTATCTTTCAATAATAAACTTACGGGTATGTATGGATAAAACATTTTTGCTGCATCAATCATAGAAGTAAAAGGAGTTTCCAGCACAATGCCAGCAAAATTTTTATTTTGTGACAAATGAGTTGCAACCCCGGTACCTAACGATTCCCCATAAATAATAATGTTTGTCTCTTTTACGCCTTTGCCAGTTAGCCAATTGATTGCACTTCTTCCATCTTCATAAAGACCTTTTTCAGATGGTTTACCTTTATTACCACTGAACCCTCTCCAGGCAATTATTAAAAAGTTGACATCCATTTTATGGAAATGGTTCAATTTATGAATTCTATTACCAAGAGAGCCAGCATTTCCATGAAAAAATAAAACTGTTTTATATTTTTGTAAGTCTTTTTCATGAAGCCATCCCAATAATTCAATATTATCCTCCGTGTTAATTTTTACTTTTTCAATAGGAACTGATATTTGATCATCAGAATAGTTATTTTCGTTCGGGTGATATAATAAATTTCTCTGATAAAAATATAAAAAAACTAAGATTAAAAAGTAAACAAAAATAATTATTTGAAAAAATAACAACAAACTATTCCTAAACTTTTTTAACATTTTTTTTTTTTGCTAAGTATATGCCAAAAAACACTAGGATTGTTCCAATGAAATGATAATTTTCAAATTGTTCATTAAATAAAAAATACCCATAAATTGCTCCATAAACTGTAAAAACATAAAGAGTAAATCCTGTTAAAGACGCACCTAATTTTTTTTGAGCAACTGTATAAAGTGTAAAAGCTATTATTCCTGGTGAGATAGCAGCAAAAATTACCCAGAAGTAAAATTCAGGTATAAAAGCGGTTTGTTTATAAAATATTTCTTCACCAATATAAAATGGTAATAAACTTAACGCTCCAAAAAAAGATATTAATGTAAATCTCTCAAAAATTTTTAATTCTGAATTCCAGTAAAATAAATAAATAGAATATAATGCCCATCCAATTGCAGCAGCCAACATCCATAAATCACCAATTGTAAATTGTAAATTAATTAGTAAATTTAGATCTCCTTTTATAATGATTGTAAAAACACCTATCAAACAAGCAATTAATCCAACTATTTTTGTGGAATTTATTTTTTCATGAAAAAAAAAGTATGAAATCAAAATTATAAACACAGGCGATGATGTATAAATAATTCCCATATTTGTTACTGTTGTAGTTTCACCAGCTAAAAATGGAAAGGCTCCACACACTCCACATCCCATTGAGCCTAAAAAAAATAATTTTTTGTATTCCTTTTTAATAATTTTAAAATTTTTCTTTAATGTTACATAAGTAAAAGGTAATAATATTAAAAAAACTAGTGTCCATCTCCAAAAAGCTAATGATATTGGGGGCACAAACTCAACGCCACCTCTAGCTACAACAAGATTACTCGCCATAAAAATTGGCTGAATAAATAACAAGGAAAAAGAAAAAAAATTTTTTTTCGAGTTATTCAATTTACGACAAATTAGCTTTTATCAAAAAAGGCTTCGTAAATCATCATTATGATAGCAGCAGCCATTAAAATATAAACTGGCAATACATCGAGAAAACCTATCATCATTGATTTGGTAAGCGTTGTTGCCAACCCAATCAAAAAGAAAACAGCAAACGACAAACCTATAATTGTTGTTATTTTATTCATAAAATTATTCCTGACATTCTTTCTCTAACCATTTGGCAACGCCTAAAAATCTATGATCGTCATACTTATTGCCAATTAACTGAACACCTAATGGTAAATTATTTTCTCCCTCAAGTAAAGGTAGTGAAATACATGGTGTTCCAAGATAAGACCAAACTTTATTAAATTCGGCTGTACCAGTGCTTTTCAAGCCTTTAGGGGCAACACCAGGGCTAGATGGGGATAATACTCCATGGTAATCTTCAAATACCTCTTCATAAGACTCGTAACTTCTTTTCATGAAATCAATCGCTTCAGCATATTCTTTTGCAGTATACTTGTTCCCATTTGAGATGGCATCAAGCATATATTTAGAAAGTTTTTTTTTATACTTTTTATAATAAACTGAAAAATTATTAGCTAAATCTGTTTCGTGAATAATCTGATGATATTTATGTATATCCTTAAAATACGATGGAGTATCAAAGATCTCAATATTTTTTTTAAAAGATTTAATAAAATACTCAAAAGACTCTCTTGATTTTTTATCAATTATTTTCCAATGATCAGTTTTATAAAAAATAAACTTAGGCTCAAATATTGGACCTTTTTTTGTTTCTGATAAAATATTTTCTGTTGAATAGTGAATTGTAGCTGGGTCATACTTATCTTTTTTAATCAACACTTTCGCTAGCATAGCTACGTCTTCAACCTTACGACCAAACATACCAATTTGGTCTAAATTATATGATGTTCTCAAAACTCCATTTCTTGAAATAAGTCCATAACTTGGTTTGTAACCAACAACTCCACAATAAGATGCTGGTCTAATTACAGATCCACCTGTCTGAGAGCCAACAGAAGCTGGTGCCATAAAGGCAGCAACAGAAGCAGCCGATCCACTTGATGAACCTCCTGGTGTTCTACTTTTATCATGTGGATTTGTGGTTGGTGGTGGGCCCAAATAAGCAAGTTCTGAAGTTGCTGTTTTGCCCATAACAATTGCTCCTGATGAATGAAGCAAATCAATTATTTCAGCGTTTTGAGAATAAGATTTACCTTTTCTAATTACAGTCCCACATTCAGTTGGCATATCAACTGTTCCAATTATATCTTTAACTGCTATCGGTACTCCATGAAGAAGTCCTGTAGGTTTGCCGGCTTTTCTGTGTTCATCTGCTTCAGTTGCTTTTTCTAATAAAACCTTTCTATCAAAATGTGCCCAGGCTTTTACATCTTTATCAAACTTTTTTATTCTCTCTATATATGTTTCGCAAACCTCAACTGATGTAACTTGACCGCTCTTTATTTTTTCACTTAATTCTTCTAAGCTTAAAGAGAATATGTCTGTCATTCAAAGTTAATTAGCAAATAAAGTCTCAGGCAACCAAAGTGCTATTCCTGGAAACAAATACATTAAAACCATTGCTAAAATTACAATTCCCAAAAACGGCATTATACCACTAAATATTTGCATCAATTCAACATTTTTTTGATTGTACACCTTTTAGATAATAGGCTGACATCGCCATTGGTGGGGTTAAAAATGAGGTTTGTAAGTTTAATGCAATCAACATTGCAAAAAAATATGGATTCACTCCAAAAAATTCAACCAAAGGTAAAAAGATTGGAACAAAAATAATTAAAATTTCTGTCCATTCTAGAGGCCATCCTAATAAAAAAATAATTATTTGGGTTATTACTAAAAATTGCCAAGGTTGAAGATTTAAAGATTTAAAGAAATGCTCAAATACTTCATGACCACCTAAATAAGAAAAAACAGAAGCGAAAGTCCAAGAACCAATAAACAACCACATAATCATAGCTGTTGTTTTTGCTGTTAAAAATACTGACTCTTTAAAATTTTTCCATTTTAAAGTTTTATAGAAATAGGAAAGCACTAAAGCACCAAAAGCACCCACTGCGGC
This sequence comes from Pelagibacterales bacterium SAG-MED38, assembly GCA_014653585.1. The sequence continues at coordinate 6,871 of JACWEH010000019.1, forward strand.
AGCCTCTGCTGGTGTAGCAATACCCGCAAGTATAGTCCCTAAAACTAAAATTATAAGTGAGAATAATGGTAAGAATGAAACTAAAACTTCTCTCATAATTACAGAAGGTGGTGGTATCTCTTCTGCGGCTGGTTTTGGGGCTATTGATGGATTTAACCAAGCCCTAAAAACTGCATAACCAATGTATAATCCAGCTAACATCAGTCCTGGAAAGATTGCTGCAGCAAATAATCTTAGAGGAGATAATTGTGCAATAACAGAATAAACTATTAACATAATGCTAGGTGGAATTAAAATCCCTAAACATCCACCGGAACAAATTATTCCAGATGCAAATTTTTTATCATACCCAGCTTTTACCATCGCTGGCCAAGCTAAAAGACCCATTAGAGTTACAACTGCTCCAATAATTCCTGTTGCTGTTGAAAATAAAGTACAAGTAATTAATGCTGCAACTGCCATCGAAGCAGGAAGTTTGTGAGAAGCTAACCTGATTGCAAAAAATAATTTTGCAACTATTCCCGCTCTTTCAACTAAATAACCCATAAAAAGAAAAAGTGGTACGGCGGTTAAGACATTGTTATCCATTACAGTGTAGGTATTTTGTACAAAAAGTTGGAATATCCTGTTATCAAACAAATGTTCCATTTTTGTTGGATCAAAATAAGCATAATATCCAAAACCTAAACCCATTGCCATTAATGTGAATGCAATTGGAAATCCCAATAAAACTGCAAAGAGAAATATCCCCATCATCATTATTGCTACTTCTGGATTTGTAAGACTAAATAACATCGTCCACGTTTCCTTTCTGAGCAGTTCTCATTAATATTTTTTCAGTTTCTTCTGCATCCTTTGAAATTCTTTCTGGCCAACTACCTTCTTTGATACAAATTAAGCATCTAAATACTTCGCTTACACCTTGTAAGGTTAAAAGAGTTCCTGACAAAGGTATTAAAGACTTTGCCATATAAATTTGAATTTGTGCTGGACTATTCCAGCTGGTCTCTCCAATTTTCCAAGCCAGAGCAGCATACTCGTAACCATAAAAAGCAAGAGCGATAACACCTGGAAAAAAGAAAATAAAATATAAAACTAAATCAATGTAAGCCTGTGTTTTTTGAGAAAATAATCTATAAATTACATCTCCTCTAACATGTGCTTCTGTTGATAATGTGTAAGCACCTGCCATCATAAAAATTGCTCCATACATTTGAAGGCTAAAATCAAAATTCCAAAGAGTAGGTGCGTTTAAGGCATATGCCATAAAAACTTCATAGCAGGTTCCGCCCATTAAGATGACTATACACCAAGAAAAGGCTTTACCCATAGAGACGCTTAAACGATCAGCAAACTTTATATAAGATCTAAGCATAGATATAAACTTTTATTGAATTGTTCTTAATTAATCAAATAAAAAGGGGGCCGAAGCCCCCTTAATAAAGTTTATAAAAGTTAATTATATCTTAACTTTTCCAATTGGACCAAACTCATTTTCATACGCAAGTTTGTAATTTGGCTGATTCATCAGCAAGTATTTCATTACTCTCTTCGCATATTTTTTCTGAGAGTCTACAACTTTCTTAAAGAAAGGATCTTTCTTATTGAAGTCACCGATTACCTTATCCCAACCTTTTAATTGTTGAGCTAAGATCTCATCAGAAGTTTGATACACATTTACTTTATGCTCATTCATCAACTTAGCTAAGTCAGCTGAGTATCTTACTAAAGCTTTAAAGTAGTTATCACTGTTTGCAGCATAAGCAGCATTTTTCAATATTGCTTGGTGTGCAGGCGATAAACTATTATATGTTTTTTTATTTACTGGAATTTCAAACATCTCTTGAGATTGGTGGAAGCTTCCTAAGTGATAGTGCTTAGAAACATCTTGCATACCAAATTGAGAGTCTGAAGTTGGGTTGTTAAACTCAGCTGCTTCAATCAAACCAGTTTTCATAGCTGGTTGAATTTCACCACCTGGTAATTGTCTAACTACCATTCCCATCGCAGTTAAAACGTTAGTCGCTAGACCAACTGTTCTATACTTCATACCTTTAACGTCAGATACTTTAGTTACGTTCTTTTTGAACCAACCAAAAGGCTGAGCTGGCATAGGCATATGGAAAAAACCAACATAATCGAATCCTACTTTTGCAAGAGTTTCGTCATATAGTTTTCTTCCTCCACCATACTCCATCCATCCCATAACTTCTTGAGATGACATTCCGTATGAAGGACCAGTTCCAAATAAAGATGCAGCTGGATTCTTACCATACCAATACGCAGTCACCCAGTGACCCATATCTACTACACCAGAACTTACCGCTTGTCCGATTTCTGAAGTCTTTACAACTGCTCCAACTGGCTGAAGATCTATCTTAAGTGTACCACCAGACATTTGATCTACCATTTTGCAGTAGTCTCCGGCCATTTCAAAAAAAATGTTTGCTCCACTTGGCCATGCAGCTTGCATCTTTAAAGTTTTGTGACCGCCAGCAGTTGCTATGTTTGGCATTGCAACAGCAGCTGCAGCTACAGCACTTGCTTTAGCAGCAGTTTTAAAGAACTTACGTCTTGAAGATGTTTTAATCTTCAATGATTTGTTTTCTTTAGTCATTATTACTCCTCTTTAGTTAATTAACTTGGGTAATTAAGCATAGAATTAAATTAGAGTCTTTCTAAAAAAACGTGTTGATGACGCAGAAATTTAATTAAATTCAATCTAGGGTAGTATTAATTAACTTTATTTACACAATTTCCGGTATTGAAAAACTCATCAATATTATCAATAGCTAAATTGGCCATTGCAATCCTGGTGTCTTTAGTTGCGCTTCCTAAATGAGGTAAAATGAATGCTGATTTAATTTTTAGGTAACCGGGATTTAAATTTGGCTCATTCTTGTAAACATCTAAACCCGCTGCATAAATTTTTCTTCTATTTAGTGCATCTATCAAAGCTTCATCATCAACTATATCACCTCTTGCAACATTTGTTATTACTGCTCCTTTTGGAAAATATTCAACTGTTTCTTTATTTATCATATTTTCAGTTTCTTTAGTTGCAGGACAACAAATAGATAAGACATCTGAAACTGAAAAAAGACTTTTAATATTATCGTGATAAGTAGCTCCATTTTCTTTATCTTCAGATAACTTTGATCTATTGTGATAATGTATCACCATACCTAAAGACTTTGCTATTCTTGCAATTTTTTGTCCAATCCTTCCCATCCCTAAAACACCCAACCTAGTTCCAGTTAGTTGCTTACCAATTAAATAATCTGCTGACCATTTCCAACCACCGTCTTTTGCAGACTGAATACCTTCTGAGGCTCTTCTGCATGCACCTAAAATTAATAGTATGCCGATTTCTGCCGTAGCATCAGACAATACATCTGGAGTATTGGTAACTGCGATACCTTTTTCTTTAGCAGCATTTAAGTCGATATTTCCAAAACCTACTGCAAAGTTTGAGATAATCTTAATTGTATCAGGCAATTTGCTAATAGTTTCTTTGTCCATTTTATCAGTAAGTGATGTTAAAATTCCATCACAACCTTGGCTCATATCTATTACTTTGGATTGAGAATATAGCTCATCATTGGCATTAAATATTGGGTTGAAGGTTTTAGACGCTTTATCTTCACTATCTTTGATCAATTTTCTTGTAATCAAAATTTTTTTCATAAACTTTTTTATTAATTAAGATCGAATATCTTACCAGGATTCATAATATTGTTTTGATCAATACTTCTTTTAATTAACTTCATTACAGGGATATTGTCTCCATGCTCCTTAAGGAGATATTCTTTTTTATGAAGACCTACGCCGTGTTCACCAGTTATTGTTCCTTTTAACTCTAGAGTTTTTTTAATTAGTAAATCATTGAATTC
>JACWEH010000002.1 GCA_014653585.1 Pelagibacterales bacterium SAG-MED38
CATTCTTGGCTTAAAAATTGGATTATTGAGAAAAGATTTAAAGAGAGAGTTATTTGATCAAAAATTAAAAGATCTGAAGTCTTTACCAAAACTAGTAGAAAGGACTTTAATGGTAGATAACAAAATTCAATCAATATCAAATACTTTTAATGATGCGAAAGGCTCAATGTTTTTAGGAAGAGGTTTTTCTTTTCCAATAGCATTAGAGGGTGCGTTAAAATTAAAAGAACTGTCTTACATTCATGCTGAAGGTTATCCAGCTGGAGAAATGAAACATGGACCTCTTGCATTAATTGAAGAGGGAATGCCTGTTGTTGTTTTGGCACCAAGAGATAGTTACTACCAAAAAACAATTTCCAATATGCAGGAAGTTATCGCCAGAGGAGCAAAAGTTTTGTTGATAACGGACAAGAGTGAAGATGAGGTGGTTTCGGAGAATATTTGGGAAAAAATAGAAGTTGAAAGTTCGAACGAAGATCTTTTACCTTTCCTTTTAACAATACCTTTACAAAAATTGGCTTATTATTCAGCACTAAAAAAAGGATTCGACATAGATAAGCCGCGAAATTTGGCCAAATCAGTAACCGTTGAATAATAGAAAAACTCTGATACAACAATTCTGAGTTGAACATGAAAAACTGGAAAATTAATAGTTGGAGAAAGTATCCCGTTAAACACATACCCTCGTATGATGATGAGAAGGAACTTAATAGTGTTTTAAATAAATTAAAAACATTTCCACCACTTGTATTTGCGGGCGAGACTAGACATCTAAAAGATCAATTAGCTAAGGTAGTTGATGGTAAAGCCTTTTTATTACAAGGTGGTGACTGTGCTGAAAGTTTTGCTGAGTTCCATCCTGACAATATAAGAGATACTTTTAAAGTAATTCTTCAAATGGCTTTGGTAATGACTTATTCTGCTTCTTTACCAATTGTTAAACTTGGGAGGATTGCTGGACAGTTCTCTAAGCCAAGAAGTGCTCCAACGGAAAAACAAGGTGATATAGAATTACCAAGCTATTTAGGTGATAATATTAATGCTATAGATTTTAACGAAAAAGCTAGAAGACCTGACCCAAAAAGAATGTACAAAGCATATTCTCAATCAGCATCGACACTAAATCTTTTGAGAGCATTTTCAAAGGGTGGTTTTGCTGATTTGAATAAAGTTCATTTGTGGAACTTAGACTATATTAAAAAAAGTCCTCAGGCTAAAAAATTTAAGGACTTAGAAGATAAAATAGCTGATGCTTTAGCATTTATGGAAGCATGTGGTATAACTTCAGATTTTAATAACAGATTGTACACTGTAAATTTTTGGACATCACATGAAGCATTACATTTACCATTTGAAGAAAGTATGACCAGAGTAGACTCTACTACTGGTGAATACCATGATACATCTGCTCATTTTGTTTGGATTGGTGATAGAACAAGACAGTTAGATGGCGGACACGTTGAATTTTGTAGAGGTATAGAAAACCCAATTGGAATAAAGTGTGGTCCTACTTCTAAACCCGAAGAAATCGCAAAAATTTGTGAGGTATTAAATCCGAAAAATGAAAAAGGTAAAATAACTTTAATATCTAGATTTGGTCATCAAAATGTAGAAAAGTTTTTACCAAAATTAATTAGACGAATTAAAAAGGAGGGTCTTAATGTTATTTGGTCATGTGACCCGATGCATGGTAATACTATTGCATCTACAACTGGATTTAAAACTAGACCTTTTAACAACGTAGTGAACGAAGTAAAAAATGTTTTTGGTGTACATCAATCGGAAGGATCTTACGCTGGTGGCTTGCATGTAGAAATGACTGGTCAAGATGTGACGGAATGTACTGGTGGTGCAAGAAAAATATCTGATGCTGATTTATCAAGCAGGTATCACACACATTGTGATCCAAGACTAAATTCTGATCAAGCTTTAGAGCTGGCTTTTTTAATTTCTGATGAGATCAAAAAGAATAGCAGCTATTCCAAAAATGCTATTCAAGCGGCATCTTAGGCTATTGCATTATGTATAGAGTTTATTAAATAGATCGTAATGAATCCTAAAGAAAAAACAAAATTTATATCAAGTTGGATTAAATCTTATGCAGAGGAAATGCCTTCAAAAGCACAATCTTTAGTAATTGGTATTTCTGGGGGTATAGATTCTTCTGTTTCAAGCACATTAAGTGCAATGACTGGACTAAAAACAATAGTTCTTACCATGCCAATAAAACAAATAGAAAATCAACACGATTTAAGTTTAAAACATCAAAATTGGTTAGTTAAGAATTTTAAAAACGTTGAAGCTCACACAATTAGCTTAGATAAATTATTTGAAACTTTTTCTTTAACATTAAATAAATTTGATAATGAACATGGTTTTGCAAATTCTAGAGCAAGATTAAGAATGACAACACTTTATCAAGTAGCAGCAGCAAACAAGGGTATTGTTGTAGGTACAGGTAATAAAGTGGAGGACTTTGGCGTAGGATTTTATACAAAATATGGAGATGGTGGAGTAGATATTTCACCAATAGCGGATTGTAATAAAACTGAAGTTTGGGAATTAGGTAAAGAATTAGGAATATTAAAAGAAATTATTGATGCACCTCCAACAGATGGTTTATGGGACGATGGAAGAACTGATGAAGGTCAGCTTGGTTTCAGTTATAATGAGCTGGAAGATGCAATGACTAATCCCGACTCACCGCATAAAGCTAAATACGAAAAAATTAGAAAACAAAATTTGCATAAAATGGACCCTATTCCTGTATGCAAAATTCCTAGTTAATCAATTCGATTAACAAATCATTAAATAAGGTATATTTCTTAATCAGCTGATATGGATATTTTTTTAACGAATAATTTAAGTAATAAAAAAGAACAATTTGTTCCAAGAGAAAAAAAAAATATTGGAATGTATGTTTGCGGACCTACAGTTTATGATGATCCTCATATAGGAAATGCTAGACCCTTAGTAATATTTGATATTTTATTTAAATTATTAAAAAACGAATTTTCCTCCGTAACATATGTGAGAAATATAACTGACATTGATGACAAAATAATTAAATCCTCACAAGAGCAAAAAATTTCTTCAAAAGAATTAACTGAAAAAGTAACAAAAAGTTTTTTAGATGATTGTAAATTTTTAAATTGTGACAATCCTACTTATCAGCCAAAAGCAACTGAGCACATTGATCTTATGATTGAAATGATTAATGGTTTAATTAAAAAAGGATTCGCATACGAGAATAAAAAACATGTTTATTTTGAAGTTAAAAAATTTTCTGATTATGGAAAATTATCAAATAAAAATTTAGAAGATTTAGTAGCTGGATCCAGGGTAGAAATTAGTGAAAATAAAAAAAACTCAGAAGACTTTGTTTTATGGAAACCATCAAATAACGATGAACCCGCTTGGGATTCACCTTGGGGTAAAGGCAGGCCAGGTTGGCATTTGGAATGTTCAGCTATGTCAAAAAAATTTTTGGGTAATGAATTTGATATTCATGGTGGGGGTATAGACCTAATTTTTCCCCATCATGAAAATGAAATAGCTCAATCTAGATGTGCCAATGATACAAAAGTTTTTGCAAATTATTGGGTCCACAACGCATTTATTACCACGTCCAATGAAAAAATGGCTAAATCACAAGGCAACATTCTTAAAATAAAAGATTTTAAAAATAAGATCAGTGGTCAAATAATCAGATTAGCTTTGATGAGTGCTCACTATAAACAACCATTGGATTGGAACGATAAATTATTAAGTGATTGTGAAGGTACTTTAGATAAATGGTATAAAGTATATTCATCTAAGCTGAAATCTGTCAAAGTTTCAGATGAAATTTTAAAACCTTTGTATGAAGATCTAAATACTCCAGGATATATTGCCAACCTTCACAAATTATATGAAAAAGCTAATAAAGGTGAAAACATAGACTTATTTGTTTCAGCATGTAAATTTGTCGGTTTGATGAATGAAACTACCGAGCAATGGAATGAGTTTAAGAAGAATAGAGTATCCATAACCGAGTCAGAAATTGAAAATATGCTTGGTTTAAGAGATAAGGCTAGAGAAAATAAAAATTTTAATGAAGCTGATAGAATTAGAGATAAACTTTTAGACAAAGGTGTTTTAATAGAGGACAAAGATGGTAAAACACTCTGGAAATTTAAATGAGTAAAGAAAGATTATACATATTTGATACAACTCTTAGAGATGGAGCTCAAACACAAGGTGTTGACTTTACTATAGAAGATAAAGAGAAAATTGCTTTAACTTTAGATAATCTAGGTGTGGATTATATAGAGGCAGGATGGCCTGGAGCTAATCCAACTGATACCGAATTTTTTCAAAAGAGACATGACTTTAAAAACTCAAAACTAACATCATTTGGTATGACGAAGAAATCAGGACGAAGTGCGGAAAACGATATTGGTTTATCTGCAATTATGAACTCTAACACATCTGCTGTATGTTTGGTTGGTAAGTCTTGGGATTTTCATGTGGATGTTGCGTTGGGAATAACAAATGAAGAAAATTTAAATAATATTTCTGAGAGTGCTAAACATTTTGTTAAAGCGAAAAAAGAATTTATGTTCGATGCAGAACATTTTTTTGATGGTTACAAAGCAAACCCAAGATATGCACTTTCCTGCATTAAAGCTGCTTATGATCAAGGTGCGAGATGGGTCATACTTTGTGACACTAATGGAGGAACACTTCCGCATGAAGTTTCAAGGATAGTAAGCGAAGTTGCAAAAGTAGTACCAGGAAAAAACTTAGGAATTCACGCTCATAATGATACTGGTAACGCAGTTGCTAATTCATTAGCAGCAGTATTATCCGGAGTTCGACAAATTCAAGGTACAATAAATGGATTAGGTGAAAGATGTGGAAATGCAAATTTGATATCATTGGTACCAACATTTTTTTTAAAAAAAGATTTTTCATCTCAATTTGAAATTGGAATAAAATCAGAAAATATTAAAAATCTCACTAATTGCTCAAGACTTTTAGATGAAATTTTAAATAGAAAACCTAACCAACATTTACCTTACGTAGGTGCTGCAGCTTTTTCACATAAAGGGGGATTACATGTATCTGCCGTGCAAAAAGATCCAAAAACTTATGAACATATTAACCCAGAAGAAGTTGGTAATACAAGAAATATTGTTGTTTCTGATCAATCTGGAAAGTCGAATATTATTTCAAGATTAAAAAGTATTAAAATTGATATTCAAGAAAATGATCCAAAAATTAGAAAATTATTAGATGAGGTAAAAGACAGAGAATTTATTGGTTATAGTTATGATGGTGCTGATGCATCATTTGAATTATTAGCCAGAAGGATTATTGGAGAAATACCAAGATATATATCTATTAATGAGTATGACGTTTCGGTGAAAAAAAATAAATCTGGCGAAATAGTTTCCTCAGCTAAAGCTCAATTAGAAGTTGATGGAGAAAAAATTATGTGCGAGGGGGAGGGGAACGGTCCAGTAAATGCTTTAGATAATGCTATAAGGCAGAACGTTGATAGATTAGCAAAATACTCAAAATACTTAAAAGATTTGAAGCTAGTAGACTATAAAGTTAGGATCTTAAATACAGGGACTGAGGCTGTAACAAGAGTATCAATTGAAAGTACAGACTCCCAGGGAAAAAATTGGTTTACTATTGGTGTCTCAACAAACATAATCGATGCTTCATTTAAAGCATTGATTGATAGTTTAGATTATAAATTATTTAAAGATAATGCACCTGCTAGTAAATAAATGAGTAAAAATAATATCTCATTTATTCTTCATAAACCTCAATTATCAGAAAATATTGGTGCCTGTGCTAGAGCGATTAAAAACTTTAATTTTAAGAAATTGGTTTTGGTTAATCCTAAACCTATTTTTCCAAATGATAAAATTTTAGCAACATCGGTTGGTGCTAAAGATGTTATCAAACAAAGTAAAAAATATGACAATTTAGAAAAGGCACTTGGGAAAACAGAAATTGTTATTGCTACTTCTGCTAGATTTAGGAACAAAAATATTAAACATATAAATTTAAATGATTTAAAAAAGATTAATTTTAGTAAGAAAATTGCTTTTTTATTTGGGTCTGAGGCATCAGGTTTATCAAACGATGAAATAAGTTATACTAATTATACTTTGCAAATACCTACTAACCCTGATTTTAAATCTTTAAATTTATCTCATAGTCTAATCATAATTGCACAATACGTAGCTCATCTTATTAAACTTAAAAATATTCCCTTTGAAAAATCAAAAAAAATAAAATCTGCTAGTAGAAAAGAAATTCAATCAATGTTCAGTCTTTGTGTTAAAAATTTAGATGAAATTAATTTTTTTAGACCTACAGAGAAGAGACCAATGATGATCGAAAACTTAAGAAATATTTTTTATAAAATGGACCTATCTGATAAAGAAACACGTATATTATCTGGGGTATTTGCCAGTTTAGGAAAAAAACGTTGATTGACAAAATTATGAGTAAGTTTATAAAACCCCATACTAAATGACTAAAAGATTAAACTCTAAACACAAAGTAGACAGAAGATTAAAAGTTAACTTATGGGGAAGACCCAAAAGTCCTTTTAATAAAAGAGCTTATGGTCCAGGACAACATGGACAAACAAGACAGGGCAAACCTTCTGATTATGGTATTCAACTTCAAGCTAAACAAAAGCTTAAAGCTTATTATGGAAATATTAATGAGAGACAATTTAGGAATATCTACAAAAAGGCGTCAATGTTAAAAGGTGATACTAGTGAAAATCTAATTGGTCTCTTAGAAAGAAGACTTGACTCAGTAATTTACAGGGCAAAATTTGCTACAACAATTTTTTCTGCAAGACAATTAATCAATCATGGTCATGTTAAGGTTAATGGAAAAAAAGTAAATATTTCAAGTTATTTATTAAGAGAAGAGGACACGATTGAAATACGAGATAAATCTAAGCAAATGGCTTTAGTGGATATTGCTTTAGCCAATAAAGAAAGAGAAGCACCAGAATATATTCAGCTAGATCAAAAGAATAAAAAATTTAAATTTGTAAGAATACCTAAATTTGAGGAAGTTCCATATCCTGTGGTAATGGAACCCAATTTAGTAATTGAATATTATTCAAGATAATAATTTGATTAAAAGAACTTCAAAAAAATATATCCAATCAGTTCTTTCAAAAAACAAAAGTTGGAAAATTTTAGATATTGGCTGTGGTTATAGTGCTAACGAGTTAGCTACAACTATTTGTGATGTTCAGGACTTGTCAAAATATTACAAAGATAGAAATTTTATCAAGCTAGAAAAAAAACAATTACCTTTTGATGATAATCAATTTGATTTTGTTATTGCAAGCCATGTGTTGGAGCATGTTGAAGAATATAAATTTTTTATAAGTGAGTTAGAAAGAATATCAAAAAAAGGATACATAGAATTACCTACAAAACTTGAAGATAATTTAGTATTTGAAAACAAAAATGATCATATATGGCACATGGATTTTGATGATGTTAATTTAAGATTGTTAATCTCAAAGAGGTTACAGCACTTTGAACCTATTCTAACAGTTTCTATGATGCATAAATTAAGGGAGAATTTTAAAAGTAGTTTTATCTTAGAGCTTTATTGGGAAAATAAAATTGATTATGAGTTTGTTGAAAATACCCAGGATAGTCAAAAATATAGTTTAATTATGATGTTTAGAAAATTTTTTTCGAAAAAAATAAGATCGATTTTTAATTAATCTTTCTTAAAATTAATTCCTTTATCTTGAAAAATTTTTTTAAGCTCACCACTTTCATACATCTCTTTGATAATATCGCACCCACCTACAAATTCTTTTTTTATGTAAAGCTGCGGGATTGTAGGCCAATCACTATATATTTTAATTCCGTCACGCATTGATTGATCCTCAAGAACATTTACACCCTTAAAATCAACCTCTAAAATTTTAAGTATATTAGAAACAGCCAACGAAAACCCACATTGAGGTTGATCTGGTGTTCCTTTCATAAACAAACATATGTCATTAGTATTTATATGATTTTCAATTATATTTTTTGTTTGATCATTCATTTACTGTTCCTTTGTTTTTATTGCCAGAGCATGTAATTCATTTCCCATTCTTCCCTTTAGTGAATTATAAACCATTTTGTGTTGTTCTATTTTACTTTTTCCAGCAAATTGAGAAGATATGATTGTAGCGGAATAATGATTTCCATCGCCTGCAAGATCTTTAATTTCAATAGAGGCGTCAGGCATTGCCTCTTTAATATAATTTTCTATTTCTTTTAAATCCATTGCCATAAATTAAACCATAAATCCACTTAGCCAATTAGTATTATATGATCTTAGTTCGTCAATTGTTAGTTTTGTCTTATCATCAACAATCATCTCTTTATCTATAATTTTACCTATCTCATCATAATGAACTGAATTTTCATTTAATATTTTGACAACTTCTTTAAAATTTTCAGGTTTAATCTCTACTAAATATCTTCCCTGATCTTCAGAAAAAAAGTATTCAATTTCATTTATTAGGGATTTAGGCTTAATTAATTTAATACCTTTATTACCTTTAATACACATTTTGCTTATCGCAATTATAATTCCACCAAGAGATATGTCATGAGCACTTTTAATGAACTTTTTATCTATTAAATTTAGTAAAGTTAGACCATTATTTTTTTCATTAAATAAATTTACCTCAGGTGGAGGTCCATTTTTTTCATTTAATATAATTCTTGATAATAAACTTTGATCTATATGACCTTCTGTTTTACCAATCACTAATACGATATTGTCAATTTCTTTAAAATCCATTGTGATCATTTTTTTGTAATCTTTAATTAAACCTACGCCTCCTATTGTAGGAGTTGGTTTAATTCCAATGTCTTTAGTTTGATTATAAAAAGATACATTTCCTGAAACAACAGGATAATCTAAATATTTACACGCTTCACTGATGCCCTGAACACACTCAACGAACTCACCCATATTTTCCTCATTCTCTGGACTTCCAAAATTTAAACAATTGGTTACTGCTATAGGCTTTGCACCTACTGAGATTAAATTTCTCCATGTTTCGCAAACTACTTGCTTTCCACCTGTGAGTGGATGTGCCCAACAATAAGTTGCAGATGAGTCAACAGTTGCAGCTATAGCCTTTTCTGTTTTATGAACTCTTACCACTCCTGAATCTCCTCCAGGTTTTTGAATAGTGTCACCCATTACTGTGTGATCATATTGTTGCCAAATCCATTCTTTGCTACAAACATTTGGGCTGGATAAGATTTTTTTTAATGTATCTTTAATTTTAAGACTATTAAGTGTTGTTTTGTCTATTTTATTTTTTTTTGGTAATTTTGATTTTTTCCATTTTCGATCATACATTGGAGAGTTTTCAACCAATGTATTAACTGGAATATTTGCCACTTGTTTATTGTCAAAAAATAATTCAATATTTTTTGTATTGGTTGTTTTTCCTATTACAGCGAAATCTAAATTCCATTTATCAAATATTTTTTTTGCTATTTCCTCTCTGCCGCTTTCAAGCACTATAAGCATTCGTTCTTGGCTTTCTGATAACATAATTTCGTAAGGTGTCATTTTGGCTTCTCTGCATGGGACTTTGTTTAAGTTAATTTCAATTCCTAAATTTCCCTTTGATGCCATCTCAATACTTGAAGAGGTTAGACCTGCAGCTCCCATATCTTGAATTGCAATTATAGAGTCTCCCGACATCAACTCTAAACATGCCTCTAATAGAAGTTTTTCAGTAAAAGGATCTCCAACTTGTACAGTTGGTTTTTTTTCCTCGATTTTTTCATCGAAACTTGCAGAGGCCATACTTGCTCCATGAATTCCATCTCTACCAGTTTTTGACCCAACATATATAACTGGTTTATTTAAACCAGCTGCTTTAGAGTAAAATATCTTATCTTTTTTAACCAGTCCTAAAGTCATCGCATTCACTAATATATTTCCATTATAAGATCTATCAAAAGATGTTTGTCCAGCTATGGTAGGTACTCCCATACAGTTTCCATAACCACCAATTCCATGAACAACACCTCTTAATAAATTTTTTGTTTTTTTATTTTGAGTAGAGCCGAAATGAATTGAATTTAAGTTAGCAATTGGTCTTGCGCCCATAGTAAAAACATCTCGCATAATTCCACCAACTCCTGTTGCTGCTCCTTGATAAGGCTCAATAAATGATGGATGGTTATGACTTTCGATTTTAAAAACTATTGCATCTCCATCTTCAATATCAATAACTCCAGCATTTTCTCCTGGTCCTTGAATTACTTTTTTTCCTTTAGTTGGTAATTTTTTTAAATGAATTTTTGAAGATTTATAAGAACAATGCTCATTCCACATTGCAGAGAATATTCCTAATTCAGTTAGATTTGGAGTTTTTTTCAATAATTTACAAATCTTCTTATACTCATCTGATTTTAAACCATGTTCAATTGCAATTTTTTCGTTTACGAGCATTATTTAATATTATTTAAAAGATTTTTAAAAAAGATAGATCCATCTTCCCCTGATAAACTTTCATCTATCATTCTCTCAGGATGAGGCATCATACCTAAAACGTTTTTTTCTTTATTTAAAATACCTGCAATATTTTTAATTGAGCCATTAGGATTTATTTGATCATTTATATTGCCATTTTGGTCACAATAATGAATGGCTATTTGATTATTATCTTTAATTTCTTTGAGTTGATCGTTAGTACAAAAATAATTGCCCTCATTATGAGCTATATGAAATTCGAAAACTTTTTTATCAAGATGTTTAAAAAACTTATTTTCCTCGTTATCTATTTTTACATGAACATTTTTGCAAATAAACTGCAGATATTTATTTCTTAATAATACTCCTGGCACTAATCCAGCCTCAACCAAAATTTGAAAACCATTACAAATTCCCATAACCAATCCACCAGATTTTGCAAAATTAATTACTGATTGCATAATTTTTGACTTTGAGGCCATACTGCCACAGCGTAAATAATCACCGTAAGAAAAACCACCAGGCAAAACAATTAAATCACTTTTTGGCAATTCTTGATCATTATGCCAAACCATCTTATTTTTAAATCCAAATTTTGTAAGAGCCACATCCATGTCTCGATCACAATTTGAACCAGGAAAGGTTATAACTGAAGATTTCATTAATTATTGTGTTTCAATAATTTTATAGTTTTCGATAACAAGATTAGCTAAAAGTTTTTTACACATATCCTCCACAAGAACTTTAGCTTTTTTTGGATCATTTTCTTTAACATCAATTTCAAAATACTTCCCTTGTCTAACTTCATTTACAGAGTTAAAGCCCATACCATCTAATGTATCGTGGATAACTTTACCTTGTGGATCTAAAACATCCTTTTTTAGAGTTATTACTGCAGAAACTTTCATTTACGCTTCTTTTTAATTGAGGATAGTTTAGTTACATTTACTGCAGAAACATTTGATTGCTCATGTAGAATTCCAAGTCTTTTAGCAACTTCGGTATATGCAGGCAATAAATCTCCTAAATCTTTTCTAAATCTATCTTTATCAAGCTTTTTGTCAGTTGCAGAGTCCCACAATCTACAAGTATCAGGACTTATCTCGTCAGCTAAAATTATTTCTTTTCTTCCATCAATTTTAGTTCGTCCAAATTCTAATTTAAAATCAATTAATTTTATTCCCACTCCTCTAAACATTCCAATCATAAAATCATTAATTCTAAAAATAGTTTTTTTTATCTTTTCAATTTCTTTTTTATTTGCCCAATCAAATGCGTAAATATGATCCTCTGAAATTAAAGGATCGCCAAGTTTGTCATCTTTCAAACAGTATTCAATTAAGGGTTCTTTTAGTACGGTTCCATCTTCTATTCCAAGTCTTTTAGTTAAAGACCCTGTCGCCACATTCCTAATAATAAATTCAATTGGAACTATTTCTACAAATTTAATTAGTTGTTCTCTCATGTTTAGCCGTTTAACTAAATGATTTTCAATACCAATTTGAGATAAATTTGTAAGTATATGTTCAGAAATTCTGTTATTTAAAACTCCTTTACCCTCAATAGTAGTTCTTTTTTCATTATTAAATGCTGTAGCGTCATCTTTAAAGTATTGGATTACTAAATTTTTATCTGAGGTTGAATAAATTATCTTAGCTTTTCCCTCGTAAAGTTTTTTACCTTTTTTCATTATTTGAAAACGCGCCTAAAAATTAGATTTACATTTTTAAAGTGTTTTGAATAACTAAAGATAGACTTTAATTTTTTAATTGAAATTTTACTCATTATTAACTTGTCAGACTGGATAACATTAAACAAATCTAAATTTTCAGCAAAACATTTTTTTGCATATCTTTGTACTAAATTATAGGATTTTTCTCTTGTGATACCAGTTTTTGTCAGTTCTAGCATCACTTCTTGTGAAAAAATTAATCCTTTAGTTAGATTAAGATTTTCTAGCATTTTTTTTGGATAAACAATCATATTATCCAAAACACCCGCTAACCTTACAAGTGCAAAGTCTAGGGTAATATTTGCATCAGGACCAATATTTCTCTCTACACTTGAATGTGAAATATCTCTTTCATGCCAAAGTGCAATATTTTCAAGCGCTGGAACAACAGAACTTCTTACCATTCTTGCTAGTCCCGTTAAATTTTCACTTAAAATTGGATTTTTTTTATGAGGCATCGCAGACGAACCCTTTTGACTTTTAGAAAAGTATTCTTGCAATTCATAAACTTCTGATCTCTGCAAATGTCTTATTTCTACAGCAACCCTTTCTACACTTCCTGCAATGATACCTAAAACTGAAAAATAAAACGCATGTCTATCTCTTGGGATTATTTGAGTAGAGATTGGTTCAACTTTTAATCCAAGTTTTTTTGCAACATGTTTCTCAACATTAGGGTTTACATTTGCAAATGTACCAACAGCTCCAGAAATTGCACATGTTGATATTTGATCTATAGCGTAAACTAATCTTTCTCTATTTCTTTTAAATTCTTCATAAAAGGAAGCTAATTTTAATCCAAATGTAATTGGCTCAGCATGAATTCCATGACTACGACCAATACATGGAGTAAATTTATATTTTCTAGCTTGTTTCTTTAATACTTTTAAAATTTGATCTATATCTTTTAAGATAATTTTACCTGACTGAACTAATTGAATATTAAAACTTGTATCTACTACATCAGATGAGGTCATGCCAAGATGGAGGTATCTAGCTTTAATTCCTGCCTTTTCAGTTACAGAGGTTAAAAAAGCAATTACATCATGTTTAACTTTACTTTCAATTTGATGAATTCTTTTTACATTTATCCTAGTTTTTTTCCTAACTATTGACGAGACACCTTTTGGAATTTGACCAAGTTTTTCCATTGCTTGAGCTGCAGCAATTTCAACATCTAACCATATTTTGTACTTATTTTCCTCAGACCAAATATCTGTTAATTCTTTTCGAGAGTATCTTTTAATCATTAATTATAAGTATGGGGGCTTTGAATAACCCTTAGCAGATTCTGTAAATATTTCATAACCATTTTCAGTAATTCCAACAGTATGCTCAAATTGTGCAGATAAAGATTTGTCTTTTGTAACTGCAGTCCACCCATCATTAAGCATTTTTACATTAAATTTACCAGCATTAATCATTGGTTCTATTGTAAATGTCATCCCAGGTTTTAATTCCATACCTGTATTCTTTGTTCCATAATGTAAAATGTTTGGTGGTTCATGAAATGATGTACCTATACCATGACCACAAAAATCCTTAACTACAGAAAATCCTTTTTCTTCAATATAAGATTGTATTTCATGTCCTATATCTCCAAGTTTAATACCTGGTTTTAAGATGTTAATTGCTTTCATCATAGACTGATAAGTTGCATCAATTAGATTACTTAATTTTACAGAGGTTTTTCCAATACAAAACATTCTACTTGTATCTCCATAATGTTCATTAATGATAGCAGTTACATCTACATTAAGCGCATCTCCTTCAACTAAAACTCTATCCTCTGATGGTATACCATGACACACAACATGATTAAGAGATGTACATAAAGATTTAGTAAAACCACGATAGTAAAGTGGGGCAGAGTGGCCACCATTATCTCTTATAAACTCATATCCGAGCTTATCTATGTAAGCTGTTGAAACACCTTCTTTAATATTTTCCGTTAACATGTCTAAAGTTTGTGCAGCTAGCTTTCCAGCTATTCTCATTTTTTCAAATTTTTCAGTGTAATTACTCATCAATAATCTTTATTTTTTTATCAATATAAATTTTTTTAGAACTAATATTACATCTATAAGCCAAAATATTTACCCCAGCTTTTTTAGCTATTAAATAATTTTCATAGTATTTACTATCAATATCCTTCGCTATTTTAAAGTACTCCATATTTTGTATTTGTACTAAAAATATTAAGTAAGATTTATAGCCTTTCTTTATGGCATCAATAAGGGTAAGCAAATGTTTTGAGCCCCTAGTCGTAATAGCATCTGGAAACTCAGCCGTTTTTTTATCTCTAAAAAGAGTAACATTCTTTACTTCTAGAAAACTTTTTTGACCCTTCTTTTCAATTAAAAAATCAAATCTAGTCTCTTTATTAAAAAAAACTTCTGAATTAATCTTATCGTTATTTTTTAATTCTTTTATTAGGTTATTATTTAATCCGTGGTATACAATTTTATTTGCTCTATGAGTATTTATTCCAACAAAGTTTTTTTTGACCTTAATAATTTCTAGACCATATTTTAATTTTCTTTTTGGATCATCATGTTTGAATAAATACACTTCATTACCTTCATCTAGCAAACCTTTCATAGATCCAGTATTTGGACAATGTGCAGTGACAATTTCTTTATTTAGATTTACATCAACAAAAAAACGCTTATATCTTTTGATTAATTTGCCTTTTAATAAAGACTTGGTAAATTCCATATTCGAATTATACATATAAAATGCGTAAAAACACAAAAGTAAATGCTGCAATATTAATTATCGGTAACGAAATTCTTTCTGGAAGAACTCAAGACACTAATACAAGTACGTTAGCAACGTGGTTAAATTCTATTGGTGTAAAAGTAAATGAAGTAAGAGTTATTCCTGATGTAGAGAAAATAATTGTTGATACACTTAATGTTTTAAGAAAATCTAACGATTATGTTTTTACCACTGGTGGAATTGGTCCTACTCACGACGATATCACTGCTCAGTCAGTTTCAAAAGCTTTCAATCGAAAATATGAAATACATAAACAAGCTTTTGGAATATTAGACACTTATTATAAAAAAGGAGAATTTAATAAGGGCAGACAAAGAATGGCGTGGATGCCCGAAAGTGCAGAGTTAATTCTAAATCCAACAAGTGGAGCTCCAGGATTTAGTGTTGAAAATGTATTTTGTTTACCAGGTGTACCATCAATTATGAAATCGATGTTAGGTGGATTAAAAAATAAGATAGCTGGTGGTGAACCAATTTTAAGTCATACAATTAACTTAAGAACAGTCGAAAGTGAAATAGCTAACTCACTGACAAAAGTCCAAGATCAGAACCAGGATGTTGAAATAGGGAGTTACCCATTTTTTCATGCTGGTAAGTTAGGTGTTTCGATTGTTTTAAGATCTGAAAATCAGTCTAAAATTGATAATTGTAATTCTCAAATTTTAAAATTTATAAAAGAAAAAGATATTGAGATTGTAGAGAGATAAATGCTTTATTTCGCTTACGGAAGTAATCTTTATCATTTTCAAATGAAGAGAAGATGTAAAGATAGTATTTTTATTAAAAAAATTAACCTTAAAAATTTTAGACTAACCTTTAGAAGCAAGTATAGAGCAGCTGATATTGAGCCAAAAAAAAATTTTATAGTGCCCGGTGGTTTATTTGAGATTTCTAAGAGCGATGAAAAAAAACTTGATGTTTATGAGGACTATCCAATTCTTTATAAAAAATATTATTTCTTGTATTATAGCAAGAGAGTTATGACTTATACGATGGTCAAAAAAACAAGTTTTAGATTTCCAACAGAAAGATATTTAAATGTTGTGAAACGAGGATACAATGATTGTAAACTTGACCAAAAATATTTAGAGCAAGCACTATTAAATAAATAAAGTATTTATATATTTGATAACCACATGGTCTCAAATGGCTTCAGTTTAAGAGCTTTATCTTTTGTAAATTTAACTTGAGGATGGATGATATTTCTCCATTTCTTATACTTTTTGTCCAACTTTGGACTCTGATCTAAAGAGGAACAATTTGTAATTGATATTATAGTTTGTTTTTTATCTAGACTTACTCTCTTAAAACAAAATATTTTAGACCCTAAATTTATGTTTAATCTTTTGGCATCAGGGTGAAATGCTTTTTGTTTTCTCTTGATATCCAATAATTTTCCAAGATTTTGGTAAATAATACTTTGTTTAGAAGTTTTATTATTTAGTTTTTTTGTAATATTTTTGTAATTCCACTTATATCTATTAAGATCTCTATTGTTACCCGTTATTATATATTTTGAATTGTCATTGGATTTTCCAAACAATGAATTAAAGTATACAGCCGGGATACCCTCAAAAGATATCATTATTGCATGTGCCGCAACATATCTTTCTAAAAAAAATTTTCCATGAGGATCATTATTGGATTTTTTTAGCGCATCAAAAACAGTAATATTCGCCTCATAAACTTTTTTTGATTTATTTTGAACCTTTCTGTAAGAAAATTTTGACCCATTTTTTTTTAATCTTTTTATAAAATTGTTTAATGATTTTTCATTTAATATTCCCTCAGTAGGCCTCATTCCAATACCATCATGAGATGCTATGAAATTTAAATAGTTATTTCCAGATTTCCTATTTGGCAGACCATTACTCCATTTATTCAAATATGAGCTGTTTTCAAATAAAAAAGCGTGAATTAATAAAGGTGGAAGAGAAAAATTATAAATCCAGTGAGCTTCATCATTATTCCCAAAATAACTCAAATTCTCTTTTTCTGGTAAATTTGTTTCAGTGATTATTATAGTCTGTGTATTTAAAAGATTAGTAATAACTCTTAAAAGTTTAACTATTTCATGAGTTTGTTTTAAATTTATACACTTACTTCCATTTTTTTTCCAAAGATACGCGATAGCATCTAATCTAAAAATCGTAACACCATTCTTAATAAGGTGAACCATGATTTTAATGAATCTAAGTAATACTGCTGGGTTCTTAAAATTTAAATCTATTTGATCAGGACTAAAAGTTCGCCATAAATAATCAGATTTTTGAAAGATATCTATTTTTTTCAGTAATTTGTGATCTCTTGGTCTCACTACTCTAGATATATCAAACTTAGAAGTGACGGTTAAAAAATAATCTTTACCAGGTCTTTTTTTTTTAAGAAAGTTTTTAAACCACAAACCTCTTGCTGATGAGTGATTAATTACAATATCAGCCATTACGTGATTAAATTTTGAAATTCTTTTTATATCAGACCAATTACCTATTTTTTTTTCAATCTTATAATGATCTTTTACAGCGAAACCACTGTCACTACTAGAAGGATAAAAGGGTAAAAAATGAACAGCATTAAAGTATTTACTTAAATTTTTTTTGAAAAAATTCTGAAAAACTCTAATTGAATTTGTTTTATTTGAATAAATATTATCTCCATAACTAATTAACAAAGATGTTTTTTCAGAAACTTTAAGCTTTTTTTTTGGATTTTTTTTATTAAATTTTTTGATTATTTGTAATATTTGTTCTTTTAAATAATCAATATCATCATTATCTAAATTTGATTTGTAAATTGTTCTTAGAATAGAACCAATTTTTTTCTGGTTTTTTTGAAACAACATTAAGAATGTTTTTTATTATCATCATTAACTACTTTTTCAAGTCTCTTAAGAAAATCTGGTATAGCACTTTTAACTCTACTCCATGTTGGTATAAAGGGTGTATCCATTGGATTAAGAATAAAAGCTTCACCTGCTTTCATTATATTCATCGCAAATAGCTCTACAGCTTTTTCTTCTGTGTGAGAGTCAAATTTTAAACCATTCATATACGCATCAGTTCTATATATATCTATTAAATCTAAAGCAGACCTGTAATAGGTTGCTTTTAAAGATCTAAATTTTTCTCTACTAAACGAATTACCTTGAGTGGCTAACTTTTTTATAAACGTTTTTATTATGTCTATAGACATCCTAGACAATCCTTTGGTTTCATCATCGATAGATAAAACTTGATGTTTATGATCATAAGTATCAGCTAGATCTACTTGGCAAATATTTTGAGGAGAAAAGCTTCTTTGCATTTCAGATAAGATTCCAACTTCTATTCCCCAATCAGAGGATATTCTCAATTCTGGTAAAACATTCCGTCTAAATGAAAATTCACCCGCTAAAGGATATTTAAATGACTTCATGAAGTTTAAATAATCACTTTTTCCAATAGTTTTTTCTAAAGCTGTTAATAATGGAAAAACAAGTAATCTTGCAACGCGACCATTCATTTTACCATTTGCTACCCTTGGGTAATATCCTTTACAAAATTCAAAATTAAAAAGAGGATTAACAACAGGGTAAAAAAGTTTTGCTAACATTCTTCTATCATAAGTTTTAATATCACAATCATGGAGAGCTACTGATCGTGCGGTATCTCTTGCTATAGACATACCAATACAATACCAAACATTTCTGCCTTTACCGAGTTCATTAGGTGAAAGATCTTTTTTTTTTAATTCTTGATCAAGTTTTTTTAATTCAGGTCCTTCATTCCATAAAAGAGAAAAGGGCGTTTTTAATTTTTTAAAAAATTTCCAAGCTTTTTTTGCTTGTGTTTCGTTTGCTTTATCTAAACCAACAATAACATGATCTAAATATTTAGTTTTGCTGATCTCATCTACGATCTTTGGTAAAGCTGATCCTTCTAGTTCAGAATAAAGACATGGCAAAATTAATTCCATTTTTCTTTCTTCAGAAAACTTTAGTAAATCTTTTTCAATTTCACTTGTAGATCTAGTTCCAAAGTCATGTAAAGTTGATATTATTCCATTTTGAGAAAAATCACCCATTTTTAATTTTAGACATTATAATCTAATTTAGCTAGAGCTTTTTTAATCACATCAGCCCAGCCCTCAGGTGATGGCTTATTTGAAAATATAAGATTATCAATATTTATTTCATCTAATTTAAAGTTGTCATTAAAAACTAAACATGGGACATCACTATTTTTTAACATATCTAAATCATTATAATTGTCACCAACCGCAATTATTTTAATTTTACCCTTTGTTTTTTTTAAAATTTTAATTACTTTATTCATTGATTTTACTTTGTTAACATTGTCACAAAGGTTTGAAACACGTCCACCATCCTGTAAAGTTAACGAATTTAAATGTAAAATTTTTAATAATCTATTTTTTTCAGATTTGTCTCCATTAAATAAAAAAGGTAAAGTATATTTTCTATCCAAAACATCTTTTAGTCTATCATTACTTTGGCCAAATATTTTTTCTTGTTGCTTATTAGTCATTTTAAAAATTTGAACACATTTACTTTTTAAACTATCGGGTACTTTAGAGCTAAATAATTTTAGCAATTCATCTTTATCTCTACTTAGAATTATTTTATTTGGAAAATTAGGGTTAATTAAATTTAAGTTGTGTATAGATGATCCATTTTCGGAAATATAGGGAAGTTTTATACCAAGTTCTTTATTAAATTTTTTGATTTCTGCTTCAGTTTTGCTTGAATTTGGTATGATGATTATTCCATGGTCTATTAGCGTGGTAATATAATTTTTAATGGGATCAAACTTAAAAGTATCTCTATGCAAAAGTGACCCATCTAGATCTGTAAATATTACAACTGAAATAACTTTATTCATTATTTAAATTATTAAAACTATATGAGATAAATAAAAATTTACTTATTCATCTTGTTTAATTATAAATATTAGCATAAATATTGATAAAATTCACTAAAGCTATGTTAGTGACACTTACAGATATAAGGATTTTAAAAAATAATATTTTAATTGGAATTAGATGCTCAAAGATACAAAAATTAAAAATAAAATATTTATTTTAACATTAGCATTTTTTTCGGTTGTAATTGCTACCTATGTTTTAAGTGAAGGTCAGCCATTTTTATCTTTATACAATAATGGTTTAGATACTGTATTAGGTGCGGTAATTAAATCAGAAACAAGTGATCGTATTAAACATTTAATATTTTCTTTAGATACAGAATATTTCAAAGTAATGATTGGTTTCTTTTTTTTTCTACTAATGATCTTTTTTTTATTTAATTCAAAAAAAATAATTTTTTCCAATAAATTTTACGATTTTTTTAAATTAAGTGAGTTCAGACCTGAATTTCTTAAAAATGATATATATATTTTGATAGCACTAGCTGCGGGTCTAGGCTTATTTCTTGAATTAGCAATTATTAGAATTCACTCCTCATATTTTCAATTATTTGCATATTTTAAAAACCTAAGTCTTTTATCTTGTTTTTTAGGTCTGGGAATTGGATATTCTTTTTCTAAAGTAAAATTGTATTCTTTAAACTGGACGTTTCCTCTAGTCGCTCTTCAGGTTTCTTTTATGTACATACTTAAAGATACCCCGGTAACTCTTTTCTTTCAGAACCCTATTTCAGAAATTTGGAATATGGGACAATCAATCGCTATAGGTTCATTACATGTGATATTAATTTACTTTTTTATCTCAATAATATTTTTGTTTAATGCAGTAGCTTTTATCCCTTTAGGACATTTAGTTGCAAGATTAATGTTAAATACAGATCCTTTAAAAGCGTACAGTTACGATTTATTAGGTGCCATTGCAGGAATTGGTTTGTTTACTATACTTTCTTTTCTTTGGACAGGACCTACAGTTTGGTTGATTATCTCTTTTTCAATTTTAATTTTTTTTCAGTTTAATCTAAAATTAAATATTAAATTTAGTTGTATTACCTTTGTAATTTTAATTTTAAGTTTAAATATATTTAATGATACTAGTAAAATGGATCTTCATTCACCCTACCAAAATGTTTCTGTAAAGTTTAATAACAATCAACTTAAACCAATACTTGTTCAATCAAACAACATATGGTTACAGACGCCAATGGATTTATCTAATGAAATTAATCAAAAAAAGAATCCATTATGGCATAAATTTTATATTATTCCTTTCACATCTACTAATTATGATTTTAAGGATATATTAATTGTTGGAAGCGGAACTGGCAATGATGTTGCTACTGCAATAAGATATTCAAAAGGAAATATTGATGCTGTAGAAATAGATCCATTAGTTGCAAACTTAGGAGAAAAATTTCATCCTGAAAACCCATACAGCAATTCAAGAGTAAATTTGATAATTAATGACGCTAGAAATTTTATTAAAGAGATTGATAAAAAATACGACTTAATTGTCTATAGTGTTTTAGACTCGCATGCAAATTTATCATCTAAAGGAGGAGTAAGACTTGATAGCTATGTTTATACAGTAGAATCTTTTTATGAAGCAAAAAAAAAATTAAATGAAAATGGAGTTATGTTTCTTAGTTTTGCAGTTTCAACTGAGCAAATGGGTAACAAGATCTACAAGATGTTAAAAATGAATTTTGATAAAGAGCCCAAAATTTTAACCAGAGATCACAAAACTGACGATAAAAATTTTATTGAGGGTATTTATTCATTTGTTGTATCAAATAATGATCTTTCATTAAATTTGTCGAAATCAAATTTTATTGAAACCAATGTATTTAAAGACAAAAAATTTTATCAAGACGTCGATGTTTCAACAGATGATTGGCCGTTTTTTTATATGTCTTATAGAATTTATCCAGTTTCTTATGTTGTTTTAATATCAGTAATTTTTTTAATATCTTTGTTTTTCTTAAAAAATTTAACAAAAATGAGTTTGAGTAAATTTTCCTTTCCAAGTTTTTTTCTTGGTGTTGGTTTCATGTTGATGGAAACCAAAGGTATTACCGAACTTGCAAAAATTTATGGTAGTACTTGGTTTGTAGTTAGTATTGTAATAACTGCTATTTTAACTATGGCATACCTAGCTAACTTATTTATCATTAAGGGTATAAAGATTAGTATAAACCAAATCTATTTTTTCTTAATTTTATCACTTTTATTAAGTTATTCATTATCATTTATAAATTTTTATAATTACCCAATTTTGCTCTTAAAATTAATAATTCCAATTATTTTAACGTTTCCAGTTTTTTTTTCAGGTTTAGCTTTTTCAAAAGAGTTAGTGAGATATGGTTCTACAGCTAATGCTTTATCGTGTAATATTTTAGGCGCTATTGTAGGTGGTCTACTTGAATATAATTCTATGTATTTTGGTTTTAAATTTTTATACTTACTAGCAATATTTTTTTATTTTATGGCTTATGTATCTTCAAATAAATTAAGCTTAGTGAGATAAATTAATCTGGGTAAAAAAATACATAAAAATTTTATTGAGTAAGAAGCAAAGCTTTCTTATTTTTTTTACTTTTTACTTTATTTTTTTTATCACAATATTTCTTAAAAGCATAAGCTGCTGATACACCACCGATTAGCATAAATTTTAATATTTTTAATTTAATGAGTTTTTTAATCATGGTTAAATATCAAATTTTTCTAGTAAAAAGTTGATTACTAAATTGTAGAAAAATACAAAACAAAAAATGTAGAATAGAAATATTATTCCTTTAGAATTAAAAATGTATCCAGTTGAGGTTAAAAGCAAAATAAACAGGCTAATTGATAAAGCAAGTTTTGATAGTGATTTTTTTTTTAAGTGAGATTTAACAATATCCTTATTCATTATGCATAATCATAATTATTAAAGATATTTATTCATCATTAATTTTGTCCTACCTAGATATTACAATGTTTCATTAATATTAATAAAAAAATCAAATAAATAACAATTTTACTTAATAGACTTGTTCAATTATAAATATTGGCATAAATACTCATGAAATTCACAAATGCCCTCGTGGTGAAATTGGTAGACACAAAGGACTTAAAATCCTTGCCGCTTGCGGAGTGCCAGTTCGAGTCTGGCCGAGGGCACCAAAATTATGTTAGTTAATTTTCTAAGAAGAAAAATAATAAATTTTGTCTGTAAAGGTTGGTCATCTCGTAAGCAATGGAATTTATTTCATGAAGTTTTTTCTAGAAACAAAAAATTTAAAGAAGTTGCCATACTAGGAGTTTATCATGGTAAAGATCTTGCTTATATGTGTTCAGCATTAAAAAAAAACAATCATAAAAATTTTAAAATATACGCTGTAGATTTATTT
This sequence comes from Pelagibacterales bacterium SAG-MED38, assembly GCA_014653585.1. The sequence goes on from JACWEH010000002.1 coordinate 23,364, forward strand.
GAGGACTCAGCAGGAGCTGATTGGGGAGAAGAAAATAAACATTTAAAATGGAAAGATCTAAACTATGGTCCACCTCCATCATTAGAAAAATCGAAATTTATAATTAATTTACTTGGATTTAGTAAATACGTTCAGTTTATTAAAGGTGATTTTAAAAAACTTATGGAATTTAAACCTCAATTAGACTTTGTGTACATTGATTTATCTCACGACTATGAAACTACGTGTGATGCAATTGATTTATGTGTAAAATTATCACATAAGAATACTATAATAATGGGAGATGATTTTTACGATGGAGAAATTTTAGGAACACCTTGGGGTGTTAAGCAAGCAGTAAAGGATAAATTTAGAAATTACAAATTACATTATAATTATTTTTGGGAGTCGGATTTAGATAATTTAAAAAATTAAATGAGTAAGATTCAAATAATTTCTGATAAAAACTTAAGTTCAATTAAAATTAAAAATTCATTGCTTAAAACTTTGAAAAAAAGCTTTTTTGAAAAACCAAATTTGATTATCGTAATTGGTGGGGACGGTTTTATGCTTCAAACATTGAAAAAGAATAAAAATTCAAAGAAATTATTTTATGGAATTAATTCAGGAAATTATGGTTTTTTAATGAATAAATTTTCCTCAAACAATACACTTAAAAATTTAAAAAAAGCCAAAATGATTTCTATTTCTCCGTTAGAAATGAAAGTTAAAAATAACAAAAATCAAATGAAAAAACACTTGGCAATTAATGAAGTTTCAATTTTAAGACAAAGCAGACAAGCTGCAACATTATCAATTAATTATGGATCAAAACAGATAATAAAGAATTTAGTTTCTGATGGGGTATTAGTTTCAACACCAGCAGGTAGCACGGCTTATAATTTGTCAGTACATGGACCTATTTTAGATTTGAATTCAAAAAAATTATCAATTTCTCCCATTAGCGCTTTTAGACCTAGAAGATGGAAAGGAAAAATTGTTAATGACAATTCAAAAATAACTATAAAAAATTTAAATCCAATCAAAAGACCTATTAGTGCAGTAGCGGATAATATAGAAGTAAGAAATGCAAAAAATATTTCTATCAGAACAAAAAAAAAAATAAAATTTAACCTTTTATATGATAAAAATAAAAGTCTTCAAAAAAAAATTCAGATTGAACAACTACGAAATGAGACCAAATAAATCTACATCCAAACTTTCCAGGCTTTTTCTTTACTTTTATAAATCTTATTAAGCTCTTTTTTCTCTCGTAAAGTATCCATACAACCCCAAAACCCATTATGTTTAAATGCAATTAACTCTTTTTGTTTTGTCAATTTTGGCAAACAATCTCTCTCAAAAACTGTCTTTGAATTTTTTAAAAATTTAAATATTTTCTTTGATAAAACAAAAAAACCACCATTAATATATTCAATTGGTTTTTCTTTTATCTTTTTGACTTTAGAATTGTTTGAAAAAATAAGAACACCCTTTGGGTTTTTGTATCTAACAGCAGTAAGTGTTGCCATTTTTTTATTCCTCTTATGAAAATTTATCAATTTTCTAATATTTACGTCAGATAGGCCATCTCCATAGGAAAGGCAAAAATTCTCTTCGTCAGAAACAAATTTTTTAATTTTTTTTATTCTACCACCTGTCATAGTTTTAAGACCAGTCTGAACGAATCTTATGTTCCATGATTCTTTTGAGGTAAATTTTTTTAGTTCTTTTATAAGAATATGACCTTTATAACCTAAACAAATTATAAAATTGTTAATACCATAATATGAGTAAAATTTCATTATATGCCAAATAATAGGTCTATTACCAATTTTAACTAATGGTTTAGGCTTAATTCTTGTCTCTTCAGATAACCTAGTACCATATCCTCCAGCTAAGATAACTAATTTCATTAAAGTACCTTTTAAAGTATAAATTAATTTTATAAAGAAAAATCAATTTTTTATTTAAATGTCTTTGATTCATCATTTTTGTATTACTAGTAAAAATTATAGTTTTTTAGAAAATTTACATATTGATGTTATTTTATCAGGTGCAATAAATAAAGATCTTACAAAATTTCCAACTAACTGGCTTAAAGACTCAACTGGTGAAAACATTTCAGAAAAAAATGTTAATTTTGGAACACTTTCTGCACATTATTGGTTTTGGAAAAACAAGAGTCCTCTAATGAAGAATGATGACTGGATAGCTTTTAATCATTATAGAAGATTTTGGGTAAAGAAAAATTCTTCAAAAGATATTAAATCTAACAATCTGGACGAAAATATTTTAAGGGAAATACCAAGCGGTAACTTTGATGTTATTTTGCCTAAAAAAATTGAGCTAAAAAATCTAAAATTATCAAAACTTTTAAAGAAAGGATTTGTAAATTATATCAAAAATCCAAAGATTTTATTTAACAGAAAAAGATATAGCATAAATTTACATTTTGATCTTTTTCACGGATATAATTTACTGAATAGGGCCACAGAATTATTAGATGAAGCAGAAAAAGAGACTTTTAGAACCTATATTAATACTGAAAATTCATTTTATCCTTTACAAATATTTATAATTAAAAAGAAATTTTTAGATTTACTATATGAAAAAACTTTTAAATGGATATTTAAATGTGAAAAAATTTTTGGCAATATGGAACTTAAAGGATATGGAAAAGAGAGATTGTATGATTTTTTAGCTGAAAGATATTTTTCATACTTTTTTGAAAAAAACCTAAAAATAAAAACTTGGTCATTTATTTTATTAGAAGAGAAATTAAATGAAATATAAAATTATAAATCGTTGTCAAATATGTAATGGTCATTTAAAAGATTTCTTGGATTTAGGTAAACAACCCTTATGTGATGATCTGACTGTGAAGCCAAATAGTAGTAATTTTTATAAGTTAAAAGTGAGCTATTGCAATAAATGCTTAACAGCCTATCAAAAATATAACATACAAAAAAAAATATTATTTCCAAAAAATTATCACTATAGATCGTCAAATACCAAAGATGTAGTTGAAGGTATGCGAGATCTTGTTAAGAGCTCAAAAAAATATTTAAAAAATCTTAAATCAAAAAATGTTTTAGATATAGGTTGTAACGATGGAACTTTATTGAGTTTATTTAAAAAAGAAGGTTGTAATACATTTGGTATAGAGCCTACTAAAGCATCTGTAGAAGCCAAAAAAAAGGGACATGTCATATTTAAAGAGTATTTTGATAAAACCTCATCAAAAAATATAAGAAAAATTATAGGTAATATTGATATTATTACATTCACAAATGTATTTGCACACATTGAAGATCTTGAGGATCTGTTATTTTCACTTAAGAATATTTCGAACAAAAATACCTTGATAATAATTGAGAATCATTACTTAGGAGAGGTAATAAAAAAAACTCAGTTCGATACTTTTTACCATGAACACCCGAGAACATATAGTTTGAAATCATTCGTCAATATTTCAAAAAAGATTAATATTAATCTAATAGATTTTAAATTTGTTAAAAGATATAATGGAAATATAAGAGTTTACTTAAAAAGCTTTGGTAAGATTTATAAGTCTAAAAAAAAATTGAGCCAATCATTAAGATTAGAAAAGTTAGAAATTAATAAAATTAAAACTTTTCAAAAAAAAGTAAACAAATGGAAATTGAATAAAAAAAAGGAAATCGAAAAAATTACTGAAAAATTTGGACCTTTGCCCGCCAAAGCCTTTCCTGGAAGAGCTTCAATATCAATAAACTTATTGAGACTTAACTCTCAACATATTTCAAAAGTTTACGAAAAGAATTCCTCACTAAAAGTGAATAAATTTATTCCAGGAACAGATATCAAAATTTTAAAAGAAAAATATTTTAAAGTAAAACAGCATGATAAAGGAATTTTAATTAATCTAGCCTGGCATATAAGTGATGAGATAAATAATTACTTAAGACAAAAAATGAAATTTAAAGGGAAAATTATCGATATTATATCGAACAAAGATTTTAAATGAATTTTTTAATTATTGGCTCAGGATTTGGAATTTACGGTTATCTGCCTGCGATATATAAAAATTCAAAAAAAATTTTTTTAAATATTAAATATAAAAAAAAGATTGAAAAAAGAATTGAATTAATCAGATATTTAAAAAGAGTAACTTGGTATTTTGATATTAAAGATATAAATGATAAAATTGACTATGTTATAGTTGCTCAAAACCCTAGACAACAATTTTTTATTACAAAAAAAATATTACGCTTCTTAAAACCAAAACATTTATTTTTAGAAAAACCAATATGCCATTCTCCAAATAAATCTTTGAATTTTGTTGAATTTTTAGAAAAAAATAAAATAAAATTTAGTGTTGGATATTTATTTACATATTTAAATTGGTATAAATATATTAAGAAAAATCTCTCTCATAATCAAAAATTCAAAATTACCTGGAGAATAAAATCTAATAAAAAAAATAATTTATGGAAGTCCAATCATAAAGAAGGTGGTGGTTTAGTTAGATTTTACAGTATTCATTTTTTTAAATTATTTCATGATTTAGACTTTGCAAATATTCATAATGTTTCAGTAAATAAAAAACACTGTAAATTTATTTTAAAAGATCAAAAAGAAAATATAATTTTTTTAAATGTAAAATATGCTTTAATTAATCAATTTCATATAAGACATAATAAAAATTATTTTCTAAAATCATCAAATCCATTTATGAAAAGTATAAAGATAAATAATGATCCAAGGATCAGTATAATTCAAAAATATGTAAAAGATATTTTTGAGAACTTTAAAATTAATTATAGACATGAGAAAAAATTTATCGAATTTTGGAAAAAAATAGAAACGATGGGTTAATATAATTTAATTTATTATAATAGAATATGAAAATAGGTATAATTGGATCAACTGGCTTTATAGGAAATAATCTTTATTTATATCTTTCCAAATTTAAAAATTATAAAGTTTTTAGATATTCATCTTATAAGAAAAATAATAAATATTGGATAAATAAAGTCTCTCAAGAAATTAAAACTACAAAGCCAAATATAATATTAAATTGTTCTGCAAACCAATCTTTAAAAAATGATAAAAAATCAATTAAAGATCTTCTAAATTCAAATTTATATTCAAACATTAATTTTTTAGAACAGGCAACTCAAAATAATTTGTTTAAAGGATATATTTCTTTCGGAACTAAGTGGGAGTTTAATCAAAACATGGAATTTAATCCATTAAACTTTTATTCAGCTACCAAGCATGCCAATGATATTTTCTTCAATTATTTTTCACAAAAGAAAAATATTTGCACTGTTTCTCTTAAAATTTTTGACACTTATGGACCGAATGACAAAAGAAGTAAAATATTAAACTTAATTATTGATAGTATTAAAAAAAATAAAACTCTGAAACTCACTCCTGGAAACCAATACTTAGACTATGTTCACATTAATGACTTATCAGAATTAGTCTCGAAAATATGTTCTGATATTAATAAAAAAAGATTAAAAGGATTTAATTATTTTACAGTAAGCTCAAAAAAACCTCTTAAATTAAAAAAAATTATAAATCACATTAGATATATGTTAAAGGGAAAGACAAAAATAAAATTAGGAGCAAAAAAATATCGAAAAATTGAAGCAATGCAAAAAATAAAAAAATTAAAGAATTATCCTGGTTGGAAACCAAAAATTAACTTCGTTAAAGAACTCTCAAATATTATAAAAACTTATGAAAATTAAATGTAGAAACTGTAAATCTCAAAAATTAACTAAAGTTATTTATATTGGTAAACAAGTAGTAAGTTCTATTTTTCCAAAAACGAAACCTAAGAGTTCCAAAAAATACTCTTTAGATCTTTATGAATGTAAAACATGTAAACTTGTGCAGTTGGGTAAATCAATCCCATTAGGAAACATGTATGGCGAAACATATGGTTATAGAAGTTCATTAAGCAAATTAATGGTCAACCATTTAAAAAGAAAATTTTTAAAATTAAAAAAAATGTTAAGGTTAAAAAAAAATTCAAATATTCTTGATATTGGCTCAAGCGACTCAACATTTCTTAATTTTTTTTCAAATGAGAAGAAAGGTTATAATTATTTTGGTATAGATCCATCTGCAAAGAAATATTCTAAATATTATAATAAAGATGTTAATCTTATAGTGGACTACTTTTCAGCAAAATCTGTCAATTCTAGATTAAATTCAATTAATTTAAAAAATAAAAAATTTAAATTAATTTCAAGTTTCGCTATGTTTTACGATATTGATGATCCGAATTCATTTTGTAAAGACATAAGATCTCTCTTAGAAAAAGATGGTATTTGGATTTTAGAAATGTCTTATTTTCCGATGTTACTATCAAATTTGACCTATGACCAAATATGTCATGAACACGTTACTTACTATACTCTTTCAGTTTTTAAAAATATTGTAGAAAAAAATGATCTTAAGATAATTGATTTTTCGTTCAATATTATTAATGGTGGAAGTATTGAAATAATATGCGCTCCTAAAAAGTCAAAAATCGAACCCAAAAAAACAAAAATATTAAGACAGTTAGAAATTGAGGATAAAATTTCACATGATGATTATAAAAAATTCAATTTAAGAGTAGATAATATAAAAAAAACAACAAATATTTTATTGGAAAATATTAATAAAGCTAAAAATAAAATAATTGGATATGGAGCTGCCACTAAAGGAAATATAGTTCTAAATCACTGTGAATTGAACGCAAAAAAAATTCCACTTATTTGCGACGAGAACGAGGAAAAATTTGGAAGATATACACCTGGTTCAAATATAAAGATTATTCCAAAGAAAAAAATGAGGAAAATAAAACCAGATTATTTACTAGTATTAATTTGGTCATTTAAGTCTGAGGTAATAAAACAAGAACTTAAATATATTAAGAGAGGTGGTAAATTAATTTTTCACTTACCTTTCTTACACATTGTTGATAAAGAAAATTATATTAAACACCTAAATGAAAATTTCGATGCCTTTTCTTATAAATAAATTAAATTATTTTATCTAACTTTTTAATATCAACCTCGATAGAGCCATAATGATCTGCAATTACATGGTCTTTAGGTGAAGATTCAAGTTTTTTAAAGTTTATTTGATTATCGTTAGCTAAATTTTCATATAACTTATTAGTTAAATTACTTCTTAGTTCAATAATGTTGGTTCTGTTATTACTCCAAATTAAATTAGCAAGCCCTGCACCTTGTAAACCCACTACTGTTTCTGCATTATTAAAAATTTTTAATTCTTCACGAAAATTTAACTCAGACAATCTAACAAATTCAAAACCTTTATCTTTTAAAAAAATTTTTAATTCATTTTCGTTAATAATATATCTAAAATTTTTCAAATTTGATTTTGAGTCTGATCTATCGATATAAAATTTTTTAGGAAAATCTTTATCAGATTTGTGTGGTAAAAATTTTTTTTTTAACCATTCACTGATCCAAATTGGTAAATTCTCAATGTCTTTTAAAACATCTTTTGATATTTGCCAGGGATGAGTTGTAACTATAATTCTATCTGATTTTATATGTCTATATTTTACACTAGATAAACATTGGCTATTTTTTATTCCAAGCAAGTTAAGTGTCTCTAACTGCCATTTATTCAAATTTGGACAAAGATAATAGTCAATTTCTTGTAAATTAATTTTTTTTTCTGTAATACCTATTCTAGGTAATACATCAAATAACCAGTGAAAAAAATTATCATTACCACCACCACCTGTTAATAAACTTAAAGTAGTACCACTCAATTTTTTCATTATGTAAGGAGTGCCATTTTTCAAAACTATATTTTTAGTTACGTCATCATCATTTACATTATTTCTTAATTGAAATGACGGTTTATCAATTAAAAGATTGTTTTTTATTATTGCGGTATCATGAATTCTATCTGTATATAGTCTAGAATTAGATGAAAAAAATATTGAGTATTCCAACATAAAATTTTTGTTTTCAAAAGAAACATTTTCTTCTTCATATAATTCGGATTGAATTTTTTGATTAAAAACTATTTTTCCGTGCTTTAATCTAAATATATTATAGAAAAATTTCTTAAATATTGATTGAAAAAATTTTTTAATATTATTTTTATTTACTTTCACAATGATTAAGATTTATATACTTTAATATAGTTAATGAAATTAGAATTATTAAAAAAAAAGATAAATAAAAAAAAAATTTTTATCACTGGTAATACAGGCTTTGTTGGTTCATGGTTAAGTATAATGTTAACTTTTTTTGGTGCGAAAATTTTAGGTTTTTCACTTAAAAAAAAAGATAAAAAATTTATTTCTAATTATGCTCAATTTAAAAAGAATATTAAAACAATTTATTCAGATATAAACCTAATTAACAAACATAAAAAAAAGATCAAAAAATTTAACCCTCAGATAGTTATTCATTTAGCATCACAACCACTAGTTCTTGAGTCATATAAAGATACTAAAAAAACGTATTTAACAAATATTATGGGAACTGTTAATTTGTTTGAAACACTCAAAGAAATTAAATCAATCAAAAAAATTATCGTTTTTACTTCAGATAAAGTTTATCAAAATTTAGATGGAAAAATTTTAAATGAAAACTCATCCTTGGGTGGAATAGATCCATATAGTTCGAGTAAATCATGTCAGGATATAATATCTACCACATACAAATCATCAATTTATAGAAAAAAGATAGAAATAATTATTTTACGCGCAGGTAATATTATAGGTGGTGGTGATTGGAATAAATACAGAATAATTCCTGACATTTTTAAGTGTCTATATAGTTCTAAAAAGATTTATATACGAAATCCTTATGCAATAAGACCATGGCAACATATTTTTGATATTTTGAACTTTTTTATTCTTGCAATAACAAAAAAGACAAAAAAAACAAATAAACCGGAAATTTTTAATATAGCTCCAAACTTACAATCAAACATTAAAGTAATTAAATTGATTGATCTAATTAAAAAGATCGGAAGTTATAAAAAATTTAAAATTATTTTAAAAAAAAATCCGCAATATGAAAGTTCAATTTTAAGATTATCAAGTCTAAGTGCAAAAAGGAAACTTAAGTATAAACCTAAACTTAATCTAGAAAATACCATTAAATTAACAATAGATTGGTATGATACTTATTATAAAAAAAAAGATGTTTATAATTACAGCCTTAATCAACTAAAAAACTATTTTAATAAATAATGGTGCCCCCGCACGGATTCGAACCGCGGACCTATTGATTACAAATCAATTGCTCTACCAGCTGAGCTACAAGGGCATTCGCAATAATTATTAATTATTTATCAATTAATCAACTCTTTTTTTTTAAGTAGCTTAGATGATGAAAAACAATTGCTGCACTATTAGATACATTTAAGCTTTCAACTTTCTCACTGATGTTTATTTTGACTAAAAAATCTGCATATTTAGATGTGTGCTGATGCATACCAAAACCTTCAGATCCAAATACAAGAATATTTTTCCCTTTCCACTCTATATCAGTAAAATTTTTTTTTCCATTTCCGTCAAAACCATATATCCAAAAATTTTTATCTTTTAAGTTTTTTAAAGTTGAATTGATGTTTGAAACTTCAAATATATTAACGTATTCAATAGCTCCACTTGCAGCTTTGTACATAAGCTTACTTTCACTAGGAAAGTTTCTTTGTTTAATCAAAATTCCATCAATTCTAAATGAAGCAGCACTTCTAATTAATGATCCTATATTTCTTGGATCTGTTACACCGTCTAAACAAACTAAAGTGATATCATCACTTGACTTGATAAATTCTTTTAATATTGGTTTTTCAAGATGTTCAATTTCAGCAACATATCCTTGATGTAACAAATTTTCTTTAGTACTATATTTGTCTAGCTCTTTTTTTGTCTTAAAATATACTTTAACCTCTTGGAGTAAGTTTTTATTAGGATTTTTTTTATGAATATTTTTCTTACTATCTTCTGTCAGAAATACTCTTAAAACCTTTCTATTAGGATTGCGTAGAGCTTCGATTACTGCGTGTTGTCCTATTATAAAAAAAGATGATTTGTTCATAAAATTACCTTTGTTTTACACGTTTTTTGAAATATTTTCCCATTAAATCACATATTGCATTTGCACAAATAAAATATATAAAACGCTTGTTGTTTGAAGCTTTATTGAACAAGGGGACGCTTCCCCTAAGGGAGGGGTTCCAGAGCGGTCAAATGGGGCGGGCTGTAAACCCGTTGACTTCGGTCTTCGAAAGTTCGAATCTTTCCCCCTCCACCATTCAATGAACTTTGGCAATACTGGAGTGTTACTCTTGGGGTTGTGCGGGTGTAGTTCAATGGTAGAACGCTAGCCTTCCAAGCTGGATGTAAGGGTTCGATTCCCTTTACCCGCTCCAAGAATATAAATTTAAAATTGAAAAGTGAGGAAAAAAAGTAATGTCTAAAGAAAAATTTGTAAGAAATAAACCGCATTGTAATATTGGTACTATTGGTCATGTCGATCATGGTAAAACAACTTTAACTGCGGCAATCACAAAAGTTTTGTCAGAAACTGGTGGTGCTACTGCTGTAGCATATGATCAAATTGATAAAGCTCCAGAAGAAAAAGAAAGAGGAATTACAATTTCTACAGCACACGTTGAATACGAAACAGAAAAACGTCATTATGCACACGTAGACTGTCCTGGACATGCTGACTATGTTAAAAATATGATTACAGGTGCAGCACAAATGGATGGAGCAATTTTAGTTGTTAATGCTGCCGATGGTCCAATGCCACAAACTAGAGAACATATTCTTCTAGCAAGACAAGTTGGTGTTCCAGCAATATGTGTTTACTTAAATAAAGTTGATCAGGTTGATGATAAAGAAATGATTGACTTGGTTGAAGAGGAAATAAAAGAACTATTGACTTCATATAAATTCCCAGGAGATAAAACGCCTATAGCTAAAGGTTCTGCCTTAGCTGCTGTTGAGGGAAGAGATGATGAAATTGGAAAAAATTCAATTTTAGAGTTAATGAAGAATGTAGATTCATTTATACCTCAACCTGACAGACCAAAAGATAAACCTTTCTTAATGCCTGTAGAAGATGTCTTTTCTATTTCTGGTAGAGGAACAGTCGCAACAGGCAGGGTAGAGTCTGGTGTTCTTAAAACTGGTGATGAAATCGAAATTATTGGTATTAGAGAAACTAAAAAATCAGTTTGTACTGGTGTTGAAATGTTCAGAAAACTTTTAGACTCAGGTGAAGCTGGTGACAACGTTGGTGTTCTTTTAAGAGGAGTGGAAAGAACTGATATTGAGAGAGGACAAGTTCTTTGTAAGCCAGGTTCAGTTACACCACACACTAAGTTTGAAGCACAAGCTTATGTATTAAAGAAAGAAGAGGGTGGTAGACACACTCCGTTCTTTACTAAATACAGACCACAATTTTATTTTAGAACTACAGACGTAACAGGTGAAGTTGAATTACCAGCAGGTACTGAAATGGTTATGCCAGGTGATGATGCTAAATTTACAGTTAAATTAATAACTCCCATTGCAATGTCAGAAAAACTAAACTTTGCAATTAGAGAGGGTGGTAGAACTGTAGGTGCTGGAGTTGTAACTAAAATTATAGAGTAAACTCTATATAGGAGTGTAGCTCAATTGGTAGAGCGCCGGTCTCCAAAACCGGAGGCTGAGGGTTCGAGTCCCTCCGCTCCTGCCAATTAATGAAATAAAAATTATATTATGAAAAACCCGATTAAATTTATTCAAGAAGTTAAGCAAGAAGCTTTTAAAGTTAGTTGGCCCACTGGCAAGGAAACTGTACAAGGTGCTTTAATGGTGTTTGCTATGGCAGTAGTGATGTCATTATTTTTTCTTTTACTTGATCAAGTTTTAAAGTTTTTCTTAGAGCTTTTACTTAAAGTGAGCTTATAATGAAAAACTGGTACATAGTTCAATCACACTCAAGCTTTGAAAATAAAGTTGCCGGTTTGATTAAGGAAGAGGCTGAAAAAGCAAAAATTTCAGATAAATTCGATGAAATAATTGTTCCAACTCATGACGTTACTGAGGTTAAAAGAGGCAAAAGAATTCAAAGAAAAAAAAAATATTTCCCTGGTTATGTTCTTATTAAGAGCGAAATGGATAATAATATTTATCACATGATCAAGAATATAAAAAGAGTAAGCGGTTTTTTAGGAACAAAAGGTATACCTGTTCCAGTATCAGATAAGGAGATAGAGAAGATTTTAGGTCAAATAAAAGATGGTGTAGCTCAGCCAAAATCTGGTATAGAGTACAGCGTTGGTGAAAAAGTTCAAGTTGTGGATGGACCATTTGCTTCGTTTAATGGAATGGTTGAGGAAATTGATGAAGAGAAGTCAAGATTAAAGGTTTCAGTTTCAATATTTGGAAGACCAACACCGGTTGAATTAGAATATAATCAAGTGGAGAAAATGAGTTAATGGCTGCAAAAAAAGAAATTAGTGGATTTATAAAATTACAAATTAAAGGTGGTCAAGCTAATCCAGCACCACCAGTTGGTCCCGCCTTAGGTCAACGCGGTGTTAACATAATGGAATTTTGCAAAGCTTTTAATGATAAAACAAAATCTTTAGCAGGAAAACCAGTCCCTGTTGAAATTACTGTTTATAAAGATAAAAAATTTGATTTTAAAATTAAATCACCTCCTGCTTCATTTTTTATAAGGGAGGCTGCAAAATTAAAAAGTGGTTCTCAAGAACCAGGAAGAAATATTGTTGCTTCTATAACAAAAAAACAAGCAGAGGAAATTGCAAAACAAAAAATGAATGATTTAAATGCCTTAGATCTAGAACAAGCTGTTAAAATTATTTCAGGATCAGCAAAGTCTATGGGTATTGAGGTAAAAGAATAATGTCATCAAAAAGATTCAAAAATTTGCCGCAAAAAACTCATGAATTAACTTCCGAGGTAATAGATAAATTAATTCCAATATTAAAAAAGAATTGCACAACCAAATTCGATGAGTCAATTGATTTAAGTTTTCAAATAAATAATAAACAGAAAAAAAATGAAATAAATATTCGAACTGTAGTTAATCTTCCAGGAGGGACAGGAAAAAAAGTTAAAGTTGCAGTAGTATGTGAAGATCAAAAATCTTCTGAATCAAAATCAGCAGGTGCAGATTTAGTAGGTGGTGATGATTTAATTGAAAAAATCAAAAATGGTGAATTAAATTTTGAAAAACTTATCTGTACACCTTCAATGATGGTAAAACTTTCAAAATTAGGAAAAGTACTGGGACCAAAAGGTCTAATGCCTAACCCAAAGTTAGGATCTGTTACAGATGATTTAAAAACAGCAATTTCTGATGCAAAGTCTGGTCAAGCAGAGATAAGAAATGATAAAGATGGAAATATTGGTGTTAGCATTGGTAAAAAATCATTTAATGATGAAAAACTTATAAAAAATTTTAAAGCTATTATTGAAACACTTGAAAAAGAAAAATCAAATAATACTGTTAAAGGTGATTTAATTAAATCAGCTTTTATAACATCCTCGATGGGTGTTTCATACAAACTCAAGTTAGGAAAATTTTTTTAGTTTTATGATGAACAAAGAGCAAAAGAAAAATTACATTACTGAAATTGCTGCTCAGTTTGAAAACAGTAAGGCAGTTATGGTGACTCATTATCAAGGCTTAACAATGCCCCAACTTGATGAATTAAGATCAATGATGAGAGAACATGGAATTATCTTTAAAATAACAAAAAATAGAATAACTAAACTAGCTTTAGAAAAGACGAAGTGTAAAGATTTATCAAATTTATTCACCGGACCTACAGCAGTAGCTTTTGGAGAAGATGCAATAATGTCAGCAAGAATTTTATCTAAATTTGCAAAAGATAATGCGAATCTCAAATTGATTGGTGGAATTATGAATAATGAGGTTCTAGATCAGGCAGGCGTATTAAATGTGGCTAATTTACCTACATTAGATGAGGCTAGAGCTAATATTGTTGGTATTTTAAATGCCTCAGCATCAAAATTAATAAGTATTTTACTTGCGCGATCAGAAAAAATGAGTAACTTACTGTCAGAAAATTCTGAAAACCAACCTAAAGAGTAGATTATGCCCGACCTTAACAAAATTATAGAAGATTTATCAAGTCTGACTGTTGCTGAAGCAGCAGATCTATCAAAACAACTTGAAGAAAAATGGGGTGTTACCCCAATGGCAGCAGCAGCTCCAGCAGCAGCTGGTGCAGCAGCAGAAGCAGAGGATAAAGATGATTTTACAATCATGTTAGTTTCTGCAGGCGATAAAAAAATTAATGTTATAAAAGAAGTAAGAGCCGCAACATCGCTAGGTCTTAAAGAAGCGAAAGATTTAGTAGAGGGGGCGCCGAAAGAAGTTAAAGCTGGTGTTCCAAAAAAAGAGGCAGAGGAAATTAAATCTAAGTTAGAAGCTGCAGGCGCTAAAGTAGAACTTAAATAAATTAATAAGGATTTTTTAGGTGCTGATTAACTTTATTAATCAGTATCAACATAGATGCAAATATCTTTTACTGAAAAGAAAAATATAAGAAAAAACTTTGGTAAACTCAAAGAAAGCTTATCAATACCTAATTTAATTGAGGTTCAAAAAAATTCATATAAAGAATTAACAGAATATAATTTTGTTGAGACAGAATTAACAAAAGGTTTCGACAGAGTTTTTAAAAGTATTTTTCCAATAGAAGACTTGAATGATAAAGCAACCCTTGAATACGTTTCCTATAGATTAGAAAAACCTAAATTTGATGTTGAGGAATGTATTGCTAGAGGTTTAACATATTCCTCTGCTTTAAAATGTACACTTAGATTGGTTGTTTACGAGATAGACCAAGAAAATAACACGAAAGATATACTGTCTGCAAAAGAGCAAGAAGTCTATATGGGCGAGGTTCCAATGATGACCAATAGTGGAACCTTCATTACCAATGGAGTCCAAAGAGTAGTCGTGAACCAGATGCATAGAAGTCCTGGTGTTTTTTTTGATCATGATAAAGGTAAAACACACGCTAGTGGAAAACTATTATTTAATTGTAGAGTAATACCAAATAGAGGATCATGGTTAGATTTTGAATACGATGTTAAAGATTTTTTATACTTTAAAATAGATAGAAAGAAAAAAATTTTTGCTTCTTCATTATTAATGGCATTAGGATATACGAAATCTGATATAGCTAATGAATTCTATGATAGCGAAAAATATATTTTCGATAATACAAGTCAAAAATGGAAAACAAAATTTAATCCTGAAAATTATAAAGCAAAAAATTTTTCTGAAGAGATTATAGATGCAAGCAATGGTAAAGTTGTAATCAAACTAGGTGACAAAATAAATTATCTTACCGCTAAAAAATTATCTAATGATGGTTTAAAAAATATACTAGTTTCAAAAGAGTCTTTATATGGAAAATTTTTACATACTGATGTAAAAATCAATGATGACGAAGGTGAAGTTCATAAGATTGGAACTGAATTAAATGAGACAGTTATCCAACAAATTTTAGACTCTAATATCCATACTCTAGAGATATCTATCACAAACTCAATTAATAAAGGTGGTTATTTATTGACAACTATCTTTAATGATAAAAATAACACTAAAGATGAGGCTATAACTGAAATTTATAAAATGCTAAGACCAGGAGAGCCACCTACTATTGAGATTGCTACTCAAATATTTAATAATTTATTTTTTAGTTCGGATAGATATGACCTTTCTGATGTTGGAAGAGTAAAAATGAATTCGAGATTAAATCTTGAATGTTCAGATAAAATCACAATTCTTAGAAATGACGATATTATTGCGATAATTCACAAAATGCTTGATTTAAGAGATGGTAAGGATGAGGTAGATGATATCGATCATCTCGGAAACAGAAGAGTGCGTTCAGTAGGAGAGTTAGTGGAAAATCAAGCAAGAATTGGTGTTTATAGAATGGAAAGAGCAATAAAAGAAAAAATGACAACATTAGATATTGAGTCAGCAATGCCCCAAGATTTAATTAATGCAAAACCTTTGACTGTTTCTCTAAAAGATTTTTTTGCGAGTTCCCAATTGTCACAATTTATGGATCAAACAAATCCTTTATCTGAAATAACACATAAAAGAAGAGTATCCGCTCTCGGTCCAGGTGGTCTTACGAGAGAAAGAGCAGGTTTTGAAGTGCGTGACGTTCATCCAACTCATTATGGAAGAATATGTCCAATAGAAACTCCAGAAGGACCAAACATCGGTTTAATTAATAGTTTATCGACTTATGCAAAAATAAATAAATATGGCTTTATTGAAAGTCCCTATAAAAGAGTTAAAGACAGTGTTGTTCAAGACAAAGTTGAATATCTTTCTGCAATGGAAGAAACGAAATACACTATTGCTCAGGCCAATACAAAACTAGACAAAAATAATAAAATAACAGAGGAACTTGTTTCTTGCAGACAAAACCTAAACTTTCTACTGGCAAAACCTGAAACTATAGATTTTATTGATGTTTCACCTAAACAGCTAGTTTCCGTTGCAGCCTCACTTATACCTTTTTTAGAAAACGATGATGCAAATAGAGCATTGATGGGATCAAATATGATGAGACAGGCAGTACCATTATTAAAACCAGAGGCGCCACTAGTTGGAACAGGAATTGAGAGTGATGTGGCACTGGATTCAGGTGTCACGATTGTTGCTAAAAGAGATGGTGTTGTTGATAAAATAGACGGAAAAAGAATTGTTGTTAAAGTTACAGAGGAAACTGATTTCACAAAATCAGGTGTTGATATTTATAATTTACAAAAGTTTAAAAGATCAAATCAAAACACATGTATTAATCAAAGACCATTAGTAAGAGTTGGTGATAAAGTAAAAACTGGAGACATCATAGCTGATGGTCCATCAACAAGATTAGGTGAACTAGCTTTAGGCAAAAATGTTACAGTAGCATTCATGCCGTGGCAGGGATATAATTTTGAGGATTCTATTCTTATATCTGAGAGATGTGTAACTGATGATGTTTTTACATCTGTACACATTGTAGAATATGAGATAATGGCTCGAGATACTAAGTTGGGTGAGGAGGAAATAACTAGAGACATTCCAAACGTAAATGAGGAAGCTTTAAAAAATCTAGATGAGTCTGGCGTAGTTTACATTGGAGCTGAAGTCAATGCAGGTGACATTCTTGTTGGTAAAGTAACTCCCAAAGGTGACTCAGCCTCAGGTCCAGAAGAAAAATTATTAAGATCAATATTTGGTGAAAAAGCTATTGATGTTACAGATACTTCATTAAGAATGTCCAGAGGTAGCAGTGGTACAGTTGTTGACGTTAAAGTTTTTAATCGTCATGGAATAGAAAAAGATGAGAGGTCTATTACAATTGAAAGAGCAGAAATCGAACAGGTGCAACAAGACAAAATTGTTGAGGAGGAAATTTTACAAAGAAGCATTAAACAAAGAGCTTCACAAATTTTTTCAGGGTCTTCGCTGGCAAAAAAAATTAAAAATATTGAAGCTGGATCAAAACTTGATTTTGAAACTATTAATAAATTGACAATAAATGACGTATTTAAGATTTCAGATGAGAGCGCAAAAAATGAAGCAGCAATAGCTCAACTCAAAGATCAATATAGTAAGGCAGAACAAGACATTATAGAGAGATTTGAAGATAAAGTTTTAAAAATTAGAAGTGGAGATGATCTTTTACCAAGTGTAATGAAAATGGTAAAAGTATTTGTTGCAATAAAGAGACGATTAAGACCTGGTGATAAAATGTCAGGCAGACATGGAAACAAAGGTGTAGTTAGTAAAATTGTCCCAGTAGAAGACATGCCATACAGAGAAGATGGAAGGCCTGTTGATATTGTATTGAACCCTCTTGGAGTTCCTAGTCGAATGAACGTTGGTCAGATTCTAGAAACGCACTTAGGTTGGGCGTGTAAAGAATTTGGTGAAAAAGTAAAAAATTTGATAAATGAAAATAGTAGACGAATTGAAAAAACTGAAAAAATTTCTAATTTTCTTAAGTCAGTTTATGGAGAAGAGATTTTTGATCAAAAAGTTGATAAATTAAGTAAAACTGAATTTGAAGATTTATGCGAAAATCTTCGAAATGGAATAGCAATTTCAACACCAGTATTTGATGGTGCAAAGGAAAATGATGTAACTCAAATGCTAGAATTAGCAAAATTACCTGGATCTGGTCAAACAAGTTTATGGGACGGAAGAACTGGTGAAAAGTTTGACAGACCAGTAACTGTTGGAATTATATATATGTTGAAACTCCATCACCTTGTAGAGGATAAAATTCATGCAAGATCAACGGGTCCATATAGCCTAGTTACACAACAACCCCTTGGTGGAAAAGCTCAATTGGGTGGCCAAAGATTTGGTGAAATGGAAGTTTGGGCTTTAGAAGCATATGGTGCTTCATATACCCTTCAAGAAATATTAACAGTAAAATCAGACGATGTTGCTGGTCGAGTAAAAGTCTATGAAACAATTGTAAAGGGCGAAGAAAATTTTGAGTCAGGAATTCCAGAATCATTTAACGTTTTAGTCAAAGAAATAAAATCTTTAGCCTTAAATGTGGAGCTAACCTAATTATGAGTAAAGAATTATCAAATCTTTTTAAAAATACAGAAATTACAGACTCTCAAAATTTCAATAGTATTAAAATATCTTTAGCAAGTCCTGAAAAGATTAAATCATGGACTTATGGTGAAATTAAAAAGCCTGAAACAATTAACTATCGTACTTTTAGACCAGAGAAAGACGGTTTATTCTGCGCGAGGATATTTGGTCCCATTAAAGATTACGAGTGTTTGTGTGGAAAATATAAAAGAATGAAATTTAGAGGAATAATTTGCGAAAAATGTGGAGTCGAAGTAACAAAATCAAATGTTCGAAGAGAACGTATGGGACATATTAATTTAGCTACACCAGTTGCACATATATGGTTTCTAAAATCTCTACCAAGCAGAATAGCTTTAGCTGTAGATATGAAATTAAAAGAAATCGAAAGAGTGCTATACTTTGAAAACTTTATTGTAATTGAACCTGGCTTGACAGGATTAAAAAAAAATCAACTTTTAAATGAAGAAGAATTAGCGAAATATCAAGATGAATTTGGTGAAGAAGCTTTTACAGCAGGCATTGGAGCAGAGGCTGTTTTAGAGATGCTAAAAAATTTAGATTTAGATTTAGAAAAAAAAAATTTAGTAAATTACATCAAAGAAACGAAATCTAAGGTCAATGAAGAAAGAGCAATTAAAAGATTAAAACTAATAGAGTCTTTTATCGAGACAGGTCAAAAACCAGAATGGATGATAATGACAGTTGTTCCTGTCATCCCTCCAGAATTAAGACCACTTGTTCCACTTGATGGAGGTCGTTTCGCCACTTCAGATCTAAATGATTTGTATAGAAGAGTTATAAACAGAAACAATCGTTTAAAAAGACTAATGGATCTAAAAGCTCCTGATATTATAGTTAGAAACGAAAAAAGAATGCTACAGGAGTCTGTAGATGCACTATTCGATAATGGCAGAAGAGGTAGAGTAATTACAGGAACAGGTAAGAGACCTCTTAAATCTTTGGCTGAAATGTTAAAAGGAAAACAAGGTAGATTTAGACAAAATCTTCTTGGCAAACGAGTAGATTATTCTGGAAGGTCTGTAATTGTGGTTGGTCCAGATTTAAAATTACATGAATGTGGTCTACCAAAAAAAATGGCTTTAGAATTATTTAAACCATTTTTATATGCAAGACTTAATAAACTTGGCTTAGCCTCAACAATAAAACAAGCTAAAAAATTAGTTGAGAAAGAAACTAATGCAGTTTGGGACGCACTAGAGCTTATTGTTAGAGAACATCCTGTATTATTAAACAGAGCTCCAACTCTTCACAGATTGGGAGTTCAAGCTTTTGAACCTAAGTTAATTGAGGGAGACGCAATTGAATTGCACCCACTAACTTGTGCAGCGTTTAATGCTGATTTCGATGGAGATCAAATGGCGGTGCATGTCCCTTTAAGTTTAGAGGCTCAGTTAGAAGCAAGAATATTGATGTTATCTACTAATAATATTTTATCACCATCAAACGGTAAGCCAATCATTGTTCCAAGTCAGGATATGATTTTAGGTATCTATTATTTGTCGCAAGAGCCTCTAACAGATAAACCAGCTGGATATTTTTTAAATGCTGATCAAATAGAGTTTGCTTTATCCTCAGGTCAACTAAAAGTGCATAGTACGATTATTTCTAGATTTGAAACACTTGATGAAAATGGTAATAAAAAACTTGAGAAATATACTTCTACTGCAGGAAGATTTTTGCTGGCTAACTTATTACCAAAAAATAAAGATATTAAATTTTCTTTAGTAGACAGATTACTACCTAAAAAAGTAGTTTCAGAGGTGATAGATATCGTATTTAGATTTTGTGGACAAAAAACTACAGTAATATTCTGTGATAAACTAAAAGACTTAGGTTTTAAACATGCCTTTAAAGCTGGAATTTCTTTTGGAAAAGATGATTTGATTATACCATCAAATAAAACACAATTAATTGATGATACAAAGAAATTGATTGCTGATTATGAAACTCAATATGCAGAAGGACTAATTACAAGAGGAGAAAAATATAATAAAGTAGTTGATGCTTGGTCTAAATGTACGGATAAAGTAGCTGGAGAAATGATGAAGGGTATCTCGGCAACAGAAAAAACCTCAGATGGATTAAAAATTAATTCAGTTTTTATGATGGCTGATAGTGGTGCAAGAGGTTCAGCTGCACAGATGAAACAATTAGCAGGTATGAGAGGATTAATTGCCAAACCATCCGGTGAAATTATTGAAAGTCCAATTACATCTAATTTTAAAGAGGGCTTAACTGCTTTGGAGTATTTTAATTCAACCCACGGGGCAAGAAAGGGTTTAGCTGATACAGCTTTAAAAACTGCGAGTTCTGGTTATTTAACAAGAAGACTTTGTGATGTTGCACAAGATTTAACAATAACCAAGAAAGACTGTGATTGTAAAAAACCAGGTTTTATTGAGTTATCTGAAATCTTAGAAGGAGGAAATGTAGTCGTAAGTTTATCTGAGAGAGCTTTAGGAAGAGTTGCTTTTGATGATGTTAAACATCCAATCACTGGTGACGTAATAATCAAAAAATTATCAATGATAGATGAGGCAGGTTGCGACCTAATTGATGCAGCTGGCATAAAATCTGTTAAAGTTTATTCTGTAATGACTTGTGGATCTAAAGAGGGCGTGTGTGCCATTTCTTATGGAAGAGATTTATCAAGAGGTAAAATGGTTCATGTTGGAGAGGCTATTGGAATGATATCAGCTCAATCAATTGGAGAGCCGGGAACACAATTAACAATGAGAACTTTTCACGTTGGAGGAACTGCTTCAGTTAAACAGGACTCACAAATTGTAAGTAAAAATGAAGGAGTTTTAAGAATTATTAATTCAAACATCTTAGAAGATTCTAAAAAGAATTTAATTGTTATGGGACGAAATACTCAGCTATCTATAGAAGATGATAAAGGAGTTCAAATTGCAATTTATAAAGTAGCTTATGGATCTAGATTATTTTTTAAAAATGGAGAGAAAATCAAAGCAAATACAAAGATTTGTGAATGGGATCCTTACACTACACCAGTAATTGCTGAAAAAAGCGGTATAACAAGTTATGTAGATTTGATTGACGGTGTGTCAATACAAGAAACCACTGATGATGTTACAGGAATATCATCAAAATCTGTAGTTGATTGGAGATCTCAATCAAAAAGTACAGATTTAAAACCAAGAATTACTTTGAGAGATGAAAAAGGAAATGTAATTAAAAAGGCTGATGATAATGAAGCAAGATATTATTTAGTCCCAGACTCAATTTTATCGGTAAAAGATGGACAAAAAGTTTCAGCAGGAGATGTTATTGCTAGATTACCAAAAGAAACAACTAAGACAAAAGATATTACAGGGGGTCTCCCTAGAGTTGCAGAGTTATTTGAGGCAAGAAAAGCTAAAGACAGCGCGATAATAGCAGAAAATGATGGTCAAGTTATTTTTGGTAAAGAGGTTAGAGGGAAACAGCGTGTTTCAATAGTTCCTGAGGACGGAAATGAACCTTCAAATTATTTAATACCAAAAGGAAAACACATTAATTTTAATCAGGGCGAAAAAATAAATAAAGGTGAATATCTTTTAGATGGACAACCCTTACCACATGATATTCTAAGAATTATGGGTATCAAAGATTTGACAGAGTATTTTGTAAATCAGGTTCAAGAAGTTTATAGACTTCAAGGTGTTATTATAAATGATAAACATATTGAAACAATTTTAAGACAAATGCTTAAAAAAATTGAGGTAAAATCTTCAGGTGATTCTACATATTTGCCAGGTGAAATTGTTGATAGAATTAAATTTGAAAATATTAATGAAAAACTTAAATCGGAGAATAAAACTCCAGCAGTTGGTGAAAGAGTTCTTATGGGAATTACTAAAGCGTCATTACAGACTGAGTCATTTATTTCTGCAGCCTCCTTCCAGGAAACTACTAGAGTTTTAACCGATGCTGCAATTAAAGGAAAAATTGATCCATTAAATGGATTAAAAGAAAATGTGATTGTAGGTAGATTGGTGCCTGCAGGTACAGGAAATATTAAGAATAGATGGAATAAAAAAGCGTTAGAAGATGATAATAAATTCCTATCAGAGCAGGAGAAGTTAGAAGCTTCAGAAAACCAAGCAAATCAATAAAAAAAACACATAAAATCAAAGGTTTTAATTTGACAAAGTGTGATTATTAAGTATTTTGGCGGTGTTTTTGGTTGGAATGTAGTATCAATTAAGAGTACTAAACGCTGCCACGAATAACCTGTCAGTTATTTCATCAAAAATAAAAAATATTATATTATGCCAACAATTAATCAGTTGTTAAAAAAAAAAAGGGTCAAACAATTAAAGAGGAACAAAGTTCCTGCTTTACAAAAACAACCATTGAAACGTGGTGTTTGTGTTAAAGTCTATACAACTACGCCAAAAAAACCAAACTCAGCTTTAAGAAAGGTTGCAAGAGTAAGGTTGTCAAATGGTTTTGAAGTTACTGCTTATATACCTGGGGAAGGACATAATTTACAGGAACATTCTGTAGTTTTAATTAGAGGTGGAAGAGTAAAAGATTTACCTGGAGTTAGATATCATATTCTAAGAGGCAATCTTGATACCCAAGGGGTTGCTAATAGAAAAAAACGAAGATCTTTATACGGAACAAAAAAGGGTAAATAATTATGTCTAGAAAAAAATCTCAACCCAAAAAAGATATTATTCCTGATCCTAAATTTAATTCAACAATAATTCCAAAATTAATAAATAATTTAATGTATGATGGAAAAAGAGGTATCGCATCTAAAATTGTTTATGACGCAATTGAAAAAATTAAATCTAAATCAAAAGATGAACCTATTAATGTATTTAATGAAGCTATCAATAATATAAAACCCACTGTTGAGGTAAGATCTAGAAGAGTTGGTGGTGCAACTTATCAAGTTCCAGTTGAAGTAAAAAATAAAAGAGCCCAGGCTCTTGCAATTAGATGGTTAATAGACTCAGCTAGAAAAAGAAAAGATAAACACATGTCAGATAAAATTTTTAATGAACTTTATGACGCCTATGAAAAAAAAGGTGCTGCAGTAAAAAAAAAAGAGGATGTACATAAGATGGCAGAGTCTAATAAAGCTTTTGCACATTTTAGGTGGTAAATACTATGCCAAGAACTCATACTTTAGAAAAATATAGAAATATTGGTATCATGGCACATATTGATGCTGGTAAAACTACTACGACTGAAAGAATTTTATATTATACAGGTAAAAGTCACAAGATAGGTGAAGTCCATGACGGTGCAGCAACAATGGACTGGATGGAACAGGAACAAGAAAGAGGAATTACTATCACGTCAGCTGCAACTACATGTTTTTGGCAAGATCACAGAATAAATATAATTGATACTCCCGGTCACGTTGATTTTACGATTGAGGTGGAGAGATCTTTAAAAGTTTTGGATGGGGCTGTAGCTGTATTTGATGGTGTAGCTGGTGTTGAACCACAATCTGAAACTGTATGGAGACAAGCAGATAAATATAAAGTTCCAAGAATCTGCTTCGTGAATAAATTAGATAGAACTGGCGCAGATTTTTTTAGATGTGTGGATATGATCAAGGAAAGGTTAGGAGCAAAACCTTTAGTCATTCAAGTTCCAATTGGTATTGAGTCTTCATTAACCGGAGTAGTAGATTTAGTAAAAATGAAAGCTCAAGTTTGGAAAAATGAGGCTTTGGGTGCAGAGTGGGAATATAAAGATATACCTGAAAATCTTAAGGAAATTTCTCTAAAATACAGAACAGAGCTAGTAGAAGCAGCTGTTGAACAGGATGAAAAATTAATGGAGTCTTATCTTAATGGTGACGAGATTAAAGAAGAAGATTTAATTAAATGTATTAGAAAAGGGACATTAGATTTTAGTTTTGTACCTGTAATGACTGGTTCAGCTTTTAAAAATAAAGGTGTTCAACCATTGCTTGATGCAGTTGTAAATTACTTACCAAGTCCTGTTGACATTGGGTCAATTAAAGGAACCAAGTTAGGCAGTGATGATGAAGTTGAGATGAAATTTGAGGATAATTCACCATTTTCAGCTTTAGCTTTTAAAGTAGCTAACGACCCTTTTGTAGGATCACTAACCTTCATAAGAGTTTACTCTGGGACAATTAAAACTGGTACTGCTGTATATAATTCATCTAAAGAAAAAGAGGAGAGAGTTGGTAGAATGTTATTAATGCATGCTAATTCAAGAGAAGATATAAAAGAAGCTAATGCAGGTGATATTGTAGCTTTAGCTGGACTTAAAAATACCATAACTGGTCATACTTTGTGTGACGAAGATAATGGAGTTCTTTTAGAACCAATGGAATTTCCCGATCCAGTTATAGAGATTGCTGTTGAGCCAAAAACTAAAGCTGACCAAGAAAAAATGGGTGAGGCACTAGGAAGATTAGCAAAAGAAGATCCCTCATTTAGAGTGACATCAGATGAAGAGTCAGGACAAACAATTATAAAAGGAATGGGTGAGTTACATTTGGATATCATTGTTGATAGAATGAAAAGAGAGTTTAAAGTTGAGGCTAATGTTGGTGCTCCACAAGTTGCATATAGAGAAACAATCGAAACGTCATCTGAAGTTGAGTACACACATAAAAAACAAAGCGGTGGTGCTGGCCAATTCGCTAAGGTAAAGTTATTAGTTGAGCCACAAGAACCAGGTAAAGGCAGAGAAGTTGAAAGTAAAATAAAAGGTGGCGCTATACCAAAAGAATTTATTCCTGGAGTAGAAAAAGGGATAGAGACTGTTTCAGATGGTGGAATTTTAGCTGGATTTCCAATGATTGATTACAAAGTAACCATTTTAGATGGATTACATCATGATGTAGATTCAAGCGTATTAGCTTTCGAGTTAGCAAGTAGAGCTTGTTTTAAAGAGGCATGTACTAAAGGCGGATTAAAACTTTTAGAGCCCGTTATGAGAGTTGAGGTAGTTACACCTGAGGACTATATGGGAGATGTGATCGGAGATTTAAATAGTAGAAGAGGTCAAATCAGTACTCAAGACCAAAGAGGTAATGCTACTGTAATCACAGCAATGGTACCTTTAGCTAACATGTTTGGATATATTAATAGTTTAAGATCTATGTCTCAAGGGAGAGCACAATATTCTATGTTTTTTGATCATTATTCAAAAGTACCGCAGAATGTTCAAGATGAAGTTACAAAAAAAATAGCAGGTTAAAATGGAAAAACAGAATATTAGAATAAAGTTGAGAGCATATGATAATAAAATCTTAGACGCGTCTACAGAGGAGATAGTAAATACAGTAAAAAGAACAGGGGCTACAATAAAAGGTCCGATACCTCTACCAACAAAAATAGAGAGATATACAGTTTTAAGATCACCTCACATAGACAAAAAAAGTAGAGAACAATTTGAGACAAGAACCCATAAAAGATTAATAGATATTGTAGAACCAACACCACAAACTGTTGAAGCTTTAATGAAGTTAGATTTAGCATCGGGTGTAGATGTGGAGATAAAAATTTAATTATGACAGAAATTGCTTTAATTGGAAAAAAATTAGGTATGACAAGGCAGTTTTATAAAACTGGAAAGGTTGTTCCTGTAACTGTGCTTAAAATGGAAAAGGCCCGTGTTATTCAAATAATTGATACTGAAAAAAGAGGATATAAAGCGGTGCAATTAGGATACGGCAAAATTAAAAGTTCAAAATTAATAAAATCAATGAAAGGTTTTTTTGCAAAAAAAAATACAGAACCAAAAAAGAGATTAAAAGAATTTAGAGTAGAAAATATTGAAAACTATAAAGAAGGTAATGAATT
Source organism: Pelagibacterales bacterium SAG-MED38 (assembly GCA_014653585.1). The sequence goes on from JACWEH010000002.1 coordinate 49,843, forward strand.
CGGTTTGGAGATATTTAAGGATATAAAGTTCGTAGACACAAAGTCAAAAAGCATTGGTAAAGGTTTTGCTGGCGCGATGAAAAGACATAATTTTGGAGGTTTAAGAGCCACTCATGGAGTTTCAATTTCTCATAGATCACATGGTTCAACCGGTCAAAGACAAGATCCAGGTAAAGTTTTCAAAGGAAAAAAAATGGCTGGTCATATGGGAGACAAGCTAAGAACTATGCAGAATATTGAGATTATTATGACAGATTTAGAAAATGATTTACTTTATTTAAAGGGCTCCATACCGGGATCAAAAAACTCTGAAGTTTTAGTAAAAAGTTCTGTAAAAAATATTGATAAACTCACAATCGATGAAAAAATATTAATATCTGAACAAGCAAAAAAAACACCAGATAAAAAGAAAAAATAATGAAAATAGAAAAATTAAACCTAGATGGAAAAAAAACTTCAATAGAAGTTTTAGATAAAATTTTTTCAGCCAAGGTGAATCATAAGCTAGTAAGTAACGTATTATATAAGACTAATGCTAATTACAAAGGCAGGCACGCTAAAACTAAACAACAAAATGAAGTATCAGGACCTACATCAAAAATTTATGCACAAAAAGGAACAGGTAACGCTAGACATGCCAGTAAAAAAGCTCCCATATTTGTTGGCGGAGGTGTAGCTCATGGACCTAAAGGAGAATTATCTTATAAAATAAGAAAGTTAAACAAGAGCGAAAAGAAACAAAGCATAGCCTCTTTGATAAGTGAAAAAATTAAGAGTAAAAACTTATTAATTTTTAATGATTTTGGAAATGAAATTAAAAAGACTAAAGAAATGAGCTTAATACTTAAAAAATTTGAAATATTTAATTCCTTAATTATTTTGGATAAATTATCAAAAAGTAAAATTGAAAAATCCATAAGAAATATTCCTAATATCAAAGTTACAGATATAAATCACTTTAGTGCATTCGATATTGTGAAATTTAAAAAAATCGTTTTTACTGAAAGTTCAGTTAAAGAACTAGAAAAAAGGTATTCATAAAATGGATAGAATTCACTTATACGATAAGATTTTATCACCTTTGTTGACTGAGAAAACCACAAATTTATCGAGTCAAAATAAAGTAGTTTTCAAAGTTCGTAAAAACGCTAATAAGAAAAATTTAAAAAAAAACATAGAGAAAATTTTTAAAGTAAATGTAACGAAGATTAATATTATAAATAAACAGAAAAGAACAAAGTTCACCAGAGGTAGAAAAGTTAAAATTTCTGGTTTTAAAAAAGCAATAATCACTCTTAAAAAAGGTCAAAGTATTGACTTAACAACAGGAATTTAAATGGCACTAAAAACTTTTAAACCCTACACAAAATCAACTAGAGGTACAATTCTTGTTGATAGAACTGGCTTATGGAAAGGTAAACCATTCAAGACTTTAGTTTCTCCCAAAAATGCGATGAAAGGTCGAAACAACAATGGACATATTACTTCAATTAATAGAGCTGGCGGGCATAAAAAAATGTACAGGCAGGTAGATTTTTATAGAAAGAAATTTGACTCACCTGCAACTGTTGAAAGAATAGAATACGATCCAAATAGATCTTGTTACATTATGTTAGTTAAATTTAATGATAATTCTCACGCATATTATTTGGCTCCACAAAAAATTAAGGTTGGTGACCAAGTTGAAAATGGTTCAAAAAAAGAGATTAAAATTGGAAATTGTATGCCGTTACAGGATATTCCTGTCGGTATAGATATACATAATGTTGAAATTCAACCAGGTGCTGGAGGTAAAATTGCAAGATCGGCTGGTACATCTGTGACAATAAGTGGTTTGGACGGTAATTATAGTTTAATAAAATTAGCATCAGGTGAAGTTAGAAAAATTGACTCAAGATCTTTAGCAACAATAGGAGTTTTGAGCAATCCAGATCAAAAAAATATCAAAATAGGGAAAGCTGGTAGATCAAGATGGTTGGGTAGAAGACCACACACAAGAGGAGTTGTTAAAAATCCAGTTGATCACCCCCACGGTGGTGGTGAGGGCAAGAGTGCTGGTGGAAGACATCCAGTATCACCTAAAGGTCAGTCAGCCAAAGGCCTTAAAACAAGAGATAATAAGCGTACAGATAAATTTATCGTAAGAAGAAGAAATAAGAGAAAGGATAATAAATAATGGCTAGAGCAGTCTGGAAAGGTCCTTTTGTTGAAGAAAGTTTGATGAAAAAAGTAGACAAATACAAAACAGATCCAAAAAAAATTCCAATTAAAACTTGGTCTAGAAAATCTACAATATTACCTGATTTTGTAGGTGTAAGTTTCTTAATATACAATGGAAAAAAATTTATTCCTATAACTGTCTCTGAGGACATGGTTGGTCATAAGTTAGGTGAATTTGCTCCAACAAGAACTTTCTTCGGTCACACACCTGCGGATAAAAAGGCGAAACCAGCAGAAACTGAGGCTAAAAAATAGTTATGAGTAAAAAAAATAAAAAAAAAAATGTTAAAGATAAAACTGTGAAATCAATAAATAACAATATTAGATCAAGTGTTAGAAAATTAAATCCTATTTTAAGAGGAATTGTAGGAAAAAAAGTAGATATAGCTATCAGAGATTTAGAATTTTCTGAAAAAAGAATAACAAAAGATATAAAAAAAACAATAAGTTCAGCTGTTGCGAATGCAGAAAATAATTTTCAATATGATATTGATAAATTAATAGTTAAAGAAGCTTATTGTGGTAAAAAAATTATTATGAAACGATTTAGACCAAGAGCAAAAGGAAGAGCAGCACCAATAATAAAACCTTATTCAAGTGTAACAATAATTTTATCTGAAATAAAAAATATGGAAAGAAGACATGGGACAAAAAGTTAATCCTGTAGGTTTTAGATTAGGAGTTAATAGAGGTTGGGACTCTGTTTGGTATGCTAAAAAGAAGGACTTTGGTAATTTTTTAATCGAAGACTTTAAAATAAGAGAATATATAAAAAAAAATGTCATAAACTCAGGTGTTTCTAAAGTTATGATAGAGAGGACTTCTAATAAGTGTTACGTAACAATTTACACATCAAGACCAGGATTTGTAATTGGAAAAAAGGGTAGTGACATTGATAAAATCAAAAATAACCTATCAAAATTTACTAAAAATGAAGTAGCTTTAAATATAAAAGAAGTCAAAAAACCAGAAACTAATGCTTTTTTAGTTGCAGAAAATATAGCTCAACAATTAGTAAAAAGAATTTCATATAGACGTGCAATGAAAAGAGCGATGCAATCTTGCTTAAGACTTGGAGCCAAAGGAATTAAAGTCTCCATAAGTGGCAGATTAGGAGGAAATGAAATTGCTAGGACAGAGTGGTTAAGAGATGGAAGCATTCCTTCACATACTTTAAGAGCTGATATTGATTATGCTGAATCTGAAGCTTTGACAACATACGGGATAATAGGAATAAAAGTTTGGATTTATAAGGGTGAGGTTTTTGCCAAAGAATTCAGTCAAGAAACAAATAAAACAATTTCAAAAGTGAGTGCAAAATAATGTTACAGCCTGTAAGAACTAAATGGAGGAAGGCCCACAAAGGAAGAATTCATGGCAAAGCATCAAGAGCAAACTTTATCAATTATGGTGCCTATGCGTTAAAAGCTTTAACACCGGAGAGAGTCACAGGTAAACAAATTGAGGCTGCTAGAGTTGCCTTAACCAGACATATGAAAAGACAGGGAAGAGTTTGGACAAGAATATTTCCTAATATACCGGTATCAAAAAAACCTATTGAGGTAAGAATGGGAAAAGGGAAAGGTTCTCCAGAATATTATGCTTGCAGGGTTAAACCAGGAAGGATTCTATTTGAAGTTGATGGTGTTTCTGAGCAAATTGCTAAAGAGGCTCTATACAAGGCTTCAGCAAAACTTCCAATAAAAACAAAAACAATTAAAAGATTTTTATAAATATGAAAAAAAAGGAAATTAAAAAATTATCAAAGGATGAAATCCTAAAAAATATAGATAAATTTAAGAAAGATTTATTTAATTTTAGATTCCAAAAAATTAACTCACAAGTAACTAATCCTTCAAAAATTAGTGAAACCAAGAAAACGATTGCTAGACTGAAAACTTCATTAAAAGGGAAAATAAATGCCTAAAAAAATTTTAACTGGAATTGTCATAAGTGATAAACCAAATAAAACTATTACAGTTTTAATTGAGAGAAAATATTCACATCCAGTATTAAAAAAAGTAGTTAAAGTAAGAAAAAAATATAATGCACACGATGAAAATAATAAATACAAAACTGGTGATAAAGTTTCAATCGTTGAGAGTAAACCTTTTTCAAAAAATAAAAGATTTCAAGTTATGGAGGGTGCAAACTAATGATACAGGTTCAAACAGAATTACAAGTAGCAGATAATACCGGTGCAAAGAAAATAGAGTGTATTAAAGTTTTAGGTGGATCAAAAAGACGTTATGCGAGTATCGGAGATACTATAGTAATAGCAGTAAAAGAAGCGATCCCAAAAGGTAAAGTGAAAAAAGGTTCTGTCCACAAAGCAGTAGTTGTGAGGGTTAAGAAAGGTATTCATAGAGATGATGGCTCGAAAGTTAGATTTGACAATAATGCAGCAGTTTTAGTTGATGATAAAGGTGAACCAGTAGGAACAAGGATTTTTGGTCCAGTAACAAGAGAATTAAGAACTAGAGGGCAAATGAAAATAATCTCTTTAGCACCTGAGGTCTTATAATGATTAAAAAAGGATTAAAAGTAAAAATCTTGACAGGAAAAGATAAATCAAAAGAAGGTGAAGTTATCGAAATTGATAGAGTTAATAATAGAGCAAAGGTCAAAGAAATTAATATGATAAAAAAACACATTAAAACTACAAAAGAAAAAAAAGGTGGAATTTTTTCAAAAGAAAACTTTATTCATATGTCTAACTTAAGATTAATAGATAACCAAAAAAAAGTAAAAAAAACAGAGGTTAAAAAATAATGATACCGAGATTGAAGGAGCTTTATTTTAAACAGATACAACCAGATTTAAAGACTGAATTTGGTTTTAAAAATTTAAACATGGGCCCTAAAATTGAAAAAGTAGTTTTAAATATGGGATTGGGTCTTGATGGAAATGACACAAAAATTTTGAAATCTTGCGAAGAAGATTTAGCAAAAATAACTGGTCAAAAACCCGTAATAACTAAATTTAAAAAATCTGTTGCTAATTTTAAAACTCGTAAAGGGTCAAATGCAGGTTTAAAGGTTACTTTGAGAAAAAATAAGATGTATGAATTTTTAGACAGACTTGTAAATATAGCACTTCCAAGAGTCAAAGATTTTAGAGGCTTGTCTGTTAATGGTTTTGATAAATTTGGTAATTATACATTTGGTATTAAAGAACATATAATATTCCCAGAAGTGAGTTTTGATAGAGCAGATAAAGTAAGAGGTATTGATGTTGTAATAGTAATATCATCTAATAGCAAAGAACATAGTTTTTCATTACTCAAAAAGATGAATTTTCCATTCATAAAAAAAGGAGATAACTAAGATGGCTAAATTAAGCTCAATTAACAAAAATAACAGAAGAATTAAACTTTCAGACAAATTTTATAAAAAAAGAGCCAAACTTAAAAAAATAATTATGGATAAAAAAATTTCATTAGAAGAACGATTTAAGGCACAACAAAAACTTTCCAAGTTACCACGTAATTCAGCAAAAAATAGAGTAATGAATAGATGTCAAATAACTGGGAGACCTCATGGTGTTTATAGAAAATTAAGAATATCAAGAATTGCACTAAGACAACTTGGACTACAAGGAAAAATCCCAGGTTTAATTAAATCGAGTTGGTAGAAAGGAATTATTATGAGTTTAAGCGACCCAATAGGAGATATGATAGCGAGAGTTAAAAACGCTCAAGCTAGAAATCACAAAAAAGTAAATTTACCCTCTTCAAATTTTAAAAGTAAAATTGCTGATATTCTTAAAAACGAGGGTTTTATCAGAGATTTTAAAGTTTTAAATGAACAAAATAAAAATATTTTATCTTTAGAACTTAAATATCATTCTGGCAATCCTGTTATAAGTAATTTTGAGAGAGTTTCAAAACCTGGTAGAAGAATTTTTTCAAGTGCAGATAGTTTGCCTAAGATAAATAACGGTCTAGGTATTGCTATATTATCAACACCAAAAGGTGTAATGACAGATATCGACGCAAGAAAACAAAGAGTTGGTGGGGAAATTATTTGTAAGGTTTTTTAATATGTCTAAAATAGGTAAAATAAACATCTCAATTCCTGAAAAAGTTAAAGTTGTGTTTAGTGAAAATATTCTAAAAATTGAGGGCCCATTAGGCAAGAAATCCTTAAATATTGACCCAGAGATTTTTAACCTAAATATAATAGATGGTAAAGAAATAGCTATTCGCCCAAAAACAATTGATCAAAACACAAAAAGATTGTGGGGCATGAATAGGAGTTTAATTAATAATGCAGTTATAGGATCTGTAAAAGGATATGAAAAAGTATTAGAACTTGTAGGTGTAGGTTATAGAGCTGCCTTGAAAGGAAATCAACTTAACCTTCAACTGGGTTATAGTCATGATATCAATTTTGAAATCCCTGAAGGAGTCAAGATTGTAGTTGAAAAACAAACAACTTTAAAAATAACTAGTTTTGATAAACAGTTAGTTGGTATGGTAGCTTCTAAAATAAAGACTCTAAGAAAAATTGAGCCTTATAAAGGAAAAGGTGTTCGAGAAAAAGGTCAATATATTTTAAAAAAAGAGGGTAAGAAAAAATAATGAAATTAGATACAAGATCTAGAAAAAAATTTAGAGTTACAAATAAGCTCAAAAAATTTGCAAAAATTGAAAGATATAGATTAAGTATATTTAGATCCTCTAAAAATATTTCAGCGCAAATTATTGATGATAATAAAAATATCACATTATTATCTGCTTCATCAGTTGAAAAGGATATTAAAGAGTCAAAAACAAAAAATAAGTCAGAACTATCAAAAATTGTTGCTGAAAAATTGGCAAAAAAAGCTCAAGAAAAAAAAATAAATAAAATTTATTTTGATAGAGGAGTATATAAGTACCATGGTAGGGTAAAAATTTTTGCTGAAACATTAAGAAAAAATGGATTGGAATTTTAATTATGGATAATGTCAAAGAAAAAAAATCAGATGATATTTTAGAAAAACTAGTTCACATCAACAGAATCACAAAAGTTGTAAAAGGTGGAAGAAGATTTGGTTTTTCTGCTCTAGTAGTTGTGGGTAATCAAGCTGGAAAAATAGGTATTGCGCATGCTAAAGCAAAACAAGTTCCAGATGCGATCAAAAAAGCCAACGAGATCGCAAGGAGAAAATTAATTCAAATCCCTTTAAGAGAAGGAAGAACTATTCATCACGATGTTAAAGCAAAAGATGGATCTGGACGTATTATCTTAAGATCAGCATCTAAAGGAACAGGTATAATCGCAGGTGGACCAATTCGTGCTGTTTGTGAGGTTTTAGGTGTAAAAGACATAGTTGCTAAATCTATGGGTACATCTAATGCTCATAATGTAATAAGAGCAACAATTAAAGCTTTTATGAAACAAAATTCACCAAAACAAATTTCATCAATTAGAAATAAAAAAATTTCAGAAATAATTGAAAAAAGAGGATAATGATAGAATTAAATAATAGATTAAAAATAAAAAAACCCAAGATTAGAGTTGGACGAGGAATAGGGTCGGGTAAAGGCAAAACTTCAGGTAGGGGAGTTAAAGGGCAAAAATCTAGATCAGGAGTTGCTATCAAAAGCTTTGAGGGTGGTCAAATGCCATTATATAGACGTTTGCCAAAACGTGGTTTTAATCCTTTACAAAAAGAAAATATTGCGATTTTAAATTTAGATAAAATTCAATTCCTCATAAATAAAAAAACTATTAATACAAATGATGTTCTCAACTCGTCTACCCTTAAAAAATTAAACCTAATAAATAAAAATTCAAAAAAACTTAAAATTTTAGGGACAGGTGAAATTAAGGATAAAATTAATATTGAGGCAGATTTAGCATCAAGATCAGCATTAGCTAAACTTGAAAAAGTTGGCGGATCAATACAATTAAAGAAGTAATAACTTAAGAAATGAGCTCGTCATCTTCAAGTAATGATTTAAGAAACAGAATAATATTCACAATTGCAATTTTAGCTGTTTACAGATTTGGTACTTTCGTTCCATTACCTGGAATCGACCCAGAACAATTAAAAATTTTAATGGAGGGTAATCAAAAGGGATTATTAGGAATGTTCAATGTGTTTGCAGGAGGAGCTGTGAGCAGAATGGCTATTTTTGCGCTTGGGATAATGCCCTATATATCTTCATCAATCATTGTTCAATTATTAACAGGTGTAACTGATTATTTTAAAAATCTTAAAGCACAAGGTGAAACAGGAAGAGCAAAAATAACACAAATAACAAGATACGGCACTGTCTTACTTGCTACTGTTCAAGGATATGGTTTATCTGTAGGATTAGAGACATCAGCAAACTTAGTAATAAACCCAGGTTTGTTTTTTAAAATTTCAACAGTAACAACAATTGTCGCTGGCACAATTTTTTTGATGTGGCTAGGTGAACAAATAACTCAAAGAGGAATAGGAAATGGAATATCTTTGATAATTTTTGCTGGTATTGTTGCTGAAATACCTCGAGCGTTAGTGACAACATTTGAGTTGGGTAGAACTGGAGCAATATCAACTTTAATGATTATCGCTATATTTGTTTTATTAATACTAACTATATTATTTATTGTTTTTATGGAACGTGCTTTAAGAAAAATTCTTATTAATTATCCAAAAAGACAAGTTGGAAATAAAATGTACGGTGGTGAGTCATCTCATCTTCCCCTGAAAATAAATCAGGCAGGTGTAATTCCAGCTATTTTTGCCTCAGCTTTGCTTTTACTGCCAGTAACCTTTTCAAATTTTAATATTTCTGAGAGTGAAACGTTTCTAAATTTAAGCTCATATTTTACGCAAGGACAACCTTTATATATGTTGTTATATGCATCAGGCATTATCTTTTTTACATTTTTTTATACATCAATAACATTTAATCCAACTGAAACTGCTGATAACTTAAGAAAGTATGGAGGTTTTGTCCCTGGTATTAGACCAGGCGAAAGCACAGCAATTTATATTGAAAATATTTTAACTAAATTGACAACTATTGGCGCTTTGTATCTAACTTTAGTTTGTTTGATGCCAGAATTTTTAATAGCAAATTATCCAATTCCATTTTATTTAGGTGGTACTTCAATATTAATTGTTGTTGTTGTAGCAATTGATACAGTAACACAGATTCAAACTAGACTTATGAGTTCTCAATACGAACAACTAATTAAAAAAACTAAATTCGGTAGGTAATTTCAAAAAGTGAACTTAATTTTATTTGGACCACCAGGTGCTGGTAAAGGTACACAAGCAAAATATCTGGTAAAAAAATTAAATAATTTTCAAATATCAACAGGTGATATGCTTAGAGAAGAAATTCAAAAAAATTCTGAAATTGGTAAAAAAATTATCAAAGATATGAATGATGGAAAGTTTGTAAATGACGAAATAGTAAATACATTAATAGAAAATGTAATTTTTGATCCACAAAAAAATAATAGATTGATATTTGATGGATATCCAAGATCATTATTACAGGCAAAAAACCTTGAGCAATTACTTAAAAAATCAAATCAAAAAATAGATTTTATTTTTTTTCTAAATGTAAATAAGGATACAATTATTAAAAGGATTAAGCTGAGAAAAATTATAGAGAAAAGATCTGATGATCAATCAGATACAATAATCAAAAGATATGATACATATATGAAAACTACTAAACCTGTTTTAGATTTCTACTCTAAATACCCAAATTTTTACGAGATAGATGGCAGTTCTAAAATTGAGCAAATAACAGCTAAAATTGACAATTTTCTCAACGTTTAAGCCGTTGACTTTAAAAGATCTTCTTATATAAAAGGCTGAAAATTATCATCAAATTATGGCTCGTATTGCAGGTATAAATATCCCACAAAACAAACTTGTTCATATTGGACTTACTTATATTTATGGGATAGGCGATAGATTTTCTTCTCAAATTTGTTCATCATTGAAAATCCCAAAAGATAAGAGAGTTAATCAACTTACAGATGATGAAATATTAAAAATTAGGGAGTACATAGATCAAAACTTTAAAGTCGAGGGTGACTTAAGAAGAGATTATTCTTTAAGCATTAAGAGATTAATAGACCTTGCGTGTTACAGGGGTTCAAGGCATAGAAAAAAGCTACCTGTTAGAGGTCAAAGGACTCGATGTAATGCTAGAACAAGAAAAGGCAAAGCAATAGCGATAGCTGGTAAAAAATTAACACCATTAAAAAAATAGTTATGGCAAAATTAGATAAGGTTGATAGCAAAGAACAAAAAAATGAAAAAACAGTAAGTAAAGTAAAAAAAAGCTCTTACTCAAAAAAGAAAAAAATTAAAAAAAATATTTTAAATGGAATTGCTTTTGTTCAATCGACTTTTAACAATACAATAATTTCTATTACAGACACAAATGGAAATGTAATTTCTTGGGCTTCTGCAGGTCAAAAAGGCTTTAAAGGATCACGAAAATCAACTCCTTACGCTGCTCAAATTGCTGCAGATGCTGCTGCCTCAAAAGCATTAGAATATGGAATGAAAACATTATCTGTTGAAGTAAAAGGACCTGGTTCAGGTAGAGAAACAGCATTAAGAGCATTACAAGCAAGAGGATTTAAAATTTTATCTATAAAGGATACGACACCAATGCCACACAATGGTACTAGGCCACCAAAAAAAAGGAGAGTTTAATGGAAACTGAAAATGTAAATATTAAAAATTGGAAATCACTTATAAAACCATCAAAAATTGATGTACAGATAAGTGATGACTTATCTCGTGCAAAAATTATAGCTGAGCCTCTTGAAAAAGGTTATGGTCTTACACTAGGTAATTCATTAAGAAGAATTTTGTTGTCATCAATAAGAGGTGCAGCAGTAACCTCAATACAAATTGACGGTGTATTACATGAGTTTACTTCTATTAAAGGAGTACGAGAGGACGTTACAGATATAGTTTTAAATGTTAAATCTTTAGCACTGAAATCCTCTTCGGAAGGAACTAAAAAACTTATTTTAGATGCAAAAGGACCAGGTGAAATAAAAGCTTCTGATATAACACCAGTTACTGATATAGAAATTCTAAATCCTGAATTAGTAATTTGTAACTTGGATGAAAAAACAAGTTTTCATATGGAGATGAATGTGAATACTGGAAAAGGATATGTACCAGCAGAACTAAATAAACCTGAGGAACCCCCATTAGGTTTAATTGCAATAGACTCTCTTTATAGCCCAGTAAAAAAAGTTTCTTACTCAGTTAGTACTGCGAGGGAAGGTAAAGCTCTTGATTATGATAAATTGACAATGGAAGTAGAAACCGATGGTTCAATCTCTGCAGAGGATGCAGTTGCTTATTCTGCCAGAATATTTCAAGACCAATTAAAAATGTTTATTAATTTTGACGAGCCAGTAGAGGCACCTGTTAAAGAAGTATCAACAGAGCCAGAATTTAATAAAAATTTATTAAGAAAGGTTGATGAACTTGAATTATCTGTTCGATCCATGAATTGTTTAAAAAATGATAATATAATTTATATAGGTGATCTTGTTCAAAAGTCTGAAGGTGAAATGCTTAGAACTCCAAATTTCGGGAGAAAATCCCTCAATGAGATTAAAGAGGTATTGACTGGGATGTCATTGTATTTAGGTATGGAAATTCCTAATTGGCCACCAGATAATATTGCTGAAATGTCAAAGAAACTTGAGGAAGCAATATAATGAGACATGGGTTTGCCAACAAAAAACTCAATAGAACGTCAGAGCATAGAAAGGCATTGCTAAAAAACATGCTTAATTCTCTAATAAAGTATGAGCAAATTAAAACAACTTTACCAAAGGCAAAGTTTTTAAAACCTCAGGCGGATAAAATTATAACTTTAGGCAAGAAAGATTCACTTCATAATACAAAAATTTTAGTTTCACAATTACAAGATATAAAGTCTGCAAATAAAGTAAGAAAGACTCTATCCAAAAGATACGAAAAAAGATCAGGTGGTTATACAAGAATAATCAAAGCAGGTTATAGATACGGAGATAACGCACCAATGGCAATTATTGAATTTGTTGACAGAGATTTGGAAGCAAAAAGGGTAGATAAAAGGAAAAAATCTACTATTAAAGAGCCTGAAAAAAAAGAAGATAAAAAACAAGTCTCTGCATCAAAATAATATTTTTATTTATGTTAAAAAGTTACATCGTTGATTCAACGTGTAATAATATGCGTATTGATAGATGGATACGAAACACTATTGGTAAGCTTCCTCAAGGACTTATTGAAAAATCCCTTAGATCAGGAAAAATCAAAATCAACAAAAAAAAAGTAAAAAGCTCTTATCAAATTCAATCTAATGATAAAATTGATTTTTTTGACTTTAAATTTAAAGAAAGAATTATACCAAAAAAAATAAGTTTTAATCCTTCAAATAAAATAATCAAAGCAAATGAAGATTTAATAATAGATAATAATGATAATTTTATTGTTTTAAATAAAAGTGCTGGTATTTCAGTTCAGGGTGGAACAAAATCAAAAAAAAACCTAATTGATATATTCAAAAAAAGTGAAATTTTTTCAAACTCAAAACCTTTTTCTGTTCACAGATTAGACAAAGATACATCGGGTGTTTTTTTAATGGCTAAAAATAGAGAAACAGCACAATTATTAACATCATTATTTAGGTTGAGAAAAGTACATAAAACTTATTTAGCTATATGTCATGGTGAACTAAATAAAAACTCAGGTGAATGGACAGATGATTTAATCCGTTATGATAACGGAAAAAAAATTTTTGAAAAAGCAAAAACAATTTACAAAGTTATCGATAAAAATTCTAATTCTAGTCTTGTTGAAATGAAACCTATTACTGGAAGAAAACATCAACTAAGAAAACAACTTTTCAATATTGGTCACTCAATTTATGGAGATGATAAATATAAATCTTTCACTAAAACAATTGGTATTAATAAGGAATTAATGCTTCATGCTTATGAAATAAAATTTATGATCAAAGATAAAAAATACACTTATAAAGCATTACTCCCCGATTATTTTAAAAAATTATTAAAAACAAAAAGACTTAGCTATTCAAATTTGAAATGAAAATTTCAACTAATTTTTTTTCTAATTCTTTATAATCTTGGTTTTTGATTTTCTTTAGATTTGTCACCCCTTTATCTTTAATACCACATGGAATTATTGCATCATATTTTTTTAGATCATTACTAATATTTATCGAAAAACCATGATACGCAATCCACTTACTAATTCTTACTCCAATTGCAGCAACTTTTTTAGTGCCTTCATTGTCTTTATACCATATTCCAATATTTTCTTTATCTGAAAAAGTTTTTATATTAAAAAAATTTAATGTATTTATTATTGTTTTTTCAATTATTGAAATAAAATTTCTAATATCTTTTTTTCTTTTTTTTAAATCCAATACAAAATAACAAATTAATTGGCCTGGTCCATGGTAAGTAATTTTACCGCCTCTGTTTGTCTTTAAAATTTCTATTGATTTATCCAAAATATCACTATCATCATAGCTTGTTCCAGCCGTATAAACATCTGGATGTTCTAAAGTCCAAATCAATTCATTTGATTTATTTATATCTACATTTAATAGTCTTTCTTCCATCATTTTTTTGGCATCCTCATAAATGATAGGTTTTTCAGACTTTTTAATTTCTATACTCATTTAAAAATTGTAATCTTTTGATTATGTATTAAAAGTTCGTCCTAAATAATAGGATAAATTATGACTTTAATTAAAAAAATAAAAGATAAAAAAGTCAATTTTGAATTTAATAAAGAATATATAAAAGTAGTCACTGATAAAATTTCTAATAATGATGCTACTTTTATCACTAATTCTTTTAAAGAAATGCACCCTGCCGATGCAGCAGATATCATCGAACAATTAGGCCAAAATGATAGAGAAAATTTAATAAAACTTAATAATTTTAAAATAGACCCTGAGGTTTTTATTGAGCTAAATGAATCAGTTCAAACTGAGATTATAAAATATCTTTCATATGATGCGATTGCTAGAATATTAAAAAACTTGGATTCTGACGATGCAATAGCAATCCTTGAAAATGTAGATGAAAAAAATAAAAACTCTATTTTAAGCCTTCTGCCGCCTAAAGACCGTTTTGCCTTGTTGGAGGGTCTTAGTTATCCTGAAGATAGTGCAGCCAGAATAATGCAAAGAGAATTTACTGCAATACCAAGTAACTGGTCTGTCGGACAAACTATTGATTATTTAAGAGAAAATAAAGATTTACCAGAACAATTTTTAGAAATTTATATTGTAGATGAAAATTTTAAACCCATAGGAGCTGTACCATCATCGAAAGTTTTAAGAACATCAAGAGAAACAAAGATGTCATCAATTATGGATGACTCTATTTTTTTAGTGCCAGTAGATATGGATAGAGAAGAAGTTGGTAACTCATTTGAAAATTATAATTTAAATTCAGCGTGTGTTGTTGATAAAAATAATAAATTAGTTGGAATGATAACTTCAGATGATGTTCTAACTGTTTTGAAAGAAGAGGCAGAAGAAGATGCATTGAGATTAGCGGGAGTAGGAGATGAAGAAATTACAGATGGAGTAATAACAAAAACTAAAAGACGATTTAATTGGTTATTATTAAATCTTTTCACTGCTTTTTTAGCTACATATTGCATTAGTTTATTTGGTGCAACAATTGAACAAATGGTTGTTTTAGCTTTTTTGATGCCAATAGTTGCATCAATGGGGGGAAATGCTGGAATGCAAACATTAGCTGTTACTATAAGAACTCTTGCTACTAATGATTTAACAAAAAATAATTTTAATCAAAATATTTTTAAAGAATTTAATATTGGTATTTTAAATGGAGTTATTTTTGCAATTATAAGTTCTATTATTGTTCAGTTATGGTTTCAGGATATTCAACTTTCTTTAATAATTTCTATTTCAATGATTTTGACAATGATCGTTGCAGGCTTGTTTGGTATATTAGTACCTGTCACACTTAAAAAAATGAATATAGATCCAGCGATAGCTTCAAGTGTTTTTGTAACAACTATTACAGACGTTATTGGGTTTGTTTCTTTTTTAGGTGTGGGAGCCTACTTTTTATAAAGATTAAAAGTTATCTATCAGCCTTACTTTATTAATGTAATAAGCTATAAAAATTTTGGCATTTTTGATTTTATCAGTTAATTTAAGATTTTTAATATTCCGTAATTCAAGATAATCTATTTTAATATCATAATTCTTTTTTAGTTCTTTTTTTTTTATAAAAATTGAATTTTTTAAATTCTTCTTTTTTAATAGTTTTTTTTTAAATATAATAAGATCTTTTGCTATTTTACCCGCCTTATTTAAATTATTTTTATTTAAGAGAATATTTCTAGATGACAAAGCTAATTTATTTTTACCTCTTATTGTTTTACAAGAAATAATTTTTGATTTAAAATTTTTTTCAACATATCTCTTCACTAATAATAGCTGTTGAAAATCTTTCTCACCCATGAATATTTTTGATGGATTTATCATCTCTGTTAAACGAGTCATTACCTCAATTACTCCCTCAAAATGACCCTTCCTATACTTAGCACATAAAATTTTATCTTGTTTGTTTAGTTCAATTTTGATCTTGTTTCTATATTTATAGATATCTTTAATTTTAGGCAAATAAACCAAATCTACTTTAAGTTTTTTTAAAATCTTTAAATCGTTTTTTATATTTCTAGGATATTTTTTATAGTCTTTTTTATTATTAAATTGTTTTGGATTTACGAATATACTAACAATGGTTTTATTTGATATTTTTAAAGATTTTTTGATTAATGATATATGACCATCATGAAGGCTGCCCATAGTTGGTACAAATCCGATATTTGAAACGCCAAATAATGCCTCATTTAAATCAATATTGTTTGATAAAGTTTTCATTTGTATAAAACATTTTAATAAGTAAAACATTTAAATGATTAAACAAGCAATTATTCCATTAGCTGGTCTAGGTACAAGGTTATTACCTTTAACCAGTATATTTGCCAAAGAACTTCTTCCTATCAATGGAAAGCCAGGAATTGAGTATATTTTAGATGAATGCGCAGATGCTGGTATTAAAGAAATAGTTTTTATAATTTCAAAAAAAAAACAAATGATAAAAGATTATTTTTACAAGGATAGCTTTTATAAAAAAATAATAAAAAAGAAAAAAGATCCTAGAGTTATTAAAGAATATAAAAAAATTTTGAAATATAAAAAAATGATTAAATTTGTTTATCAAAATAAACCCCTGGGAACAGGCGATGCAGTATTAAAAACAAAAAGATTTATTACAGATGATTTTTTTCTGATGTTATTACCAGATGATTTAATAATTAAGAAAAATTGTTCGAAGTCGATGATTAATATACATAAACGCTATAAATCATGTGTAATGGCAAGTATTGTTGTCCCGAAAAAAACTGTCTCAAGATGGGGAATTTATAAATTAGGAAAAAAAATAAATAAAAATAATTATTTTATAAATGATGTTATTGAAAAACCTTCAATCTCAACAGCACCATCAAATAAAGCTGTTATAGGACGATATATTCTTCCAAAAAAAATATTTTCTAAATTATTAAATCAAAAACCAGGCAAAGGTGGTGAAATTCATATTACTGATGCAATACAATCATTGATACAAAACAATGAAAAATTCATTGCTCATAATTTTGTTGGGAAATATTTGGATTGTGGAAGTATGGATGGCTATATCAAATCAACAATAGAAATAGCAAAATCATGAAACTTTGTATGATTGGAACAGGTTATGTAGGTTTGGTTAGCGGTGTATGCTTTGCTGATCTGGGCAATAATGTCATTTGTGTTGATAAAGACTTAAAAAAAATAGATCTACTTTCTAGTGGAAAAATTCCTATTTACGAACCTGGACTTACTGAGCTAGTGAATAAAAATTATAAAAATAAAAGATTAAAATTCTCATCAGATTTAAAAAAATCAATAAAAGACTCTGATATAATTTTTATTTGTGTTGGAACACCAACCAAAAAGGGAGGTACTAGTGCAGATTTAAACCAAATTTTTCGAGTCGCAAAACAGATAAGTTTATCAATCAATAAGTTTAAGATAATAGTTACTAAGTCAACAGTACCAGTAACAACAGGTGATGAAATTGAAAAAATTATATTAAAAAAAAAGAGTAATAAGAATAAATTTTCTGTTGTATCAAATCCAGAATTTTTAAGAGAAGGTGAAGCTATTCGAGATTTTATTTTTCCTGATAGAATAGTTGTTGGATCTAATGATAAAAAGTCTAATCGTTTACTTAATAATTTGTATGCACCTTTGATTTCCAAAGGAGCTCAATATATTCATACATCAAGAAGAGCTGCAGAATTAATCAAATATTCATCCAATGCTTTTTTAGCTACTAAAATTACATTCATTAATGAAATCGCAAATTTATGTGAAAAAACAGGAATAAATGTCGAGGATATTTCCATTGGGATGGGTTTAGATAAAAGAATAGGAAGCCGTTTTTTAAGGGCAGGACCTGGTTACGGTGGATCATGTTTTCCAAAAGATACTAAAGCTATAATTTCTACTGCAGATAAGTTTAAAACAAATCTTTCTTTAATAAAATCAGTAATAAAATCAAATGAAAATAGATCTAATTTTTTACTTAATAAAGTCTATAAAATTTTGAATAACAAAATTAAAAATAAAAAAATAACTTTCTTAGGTGTCACATTTAAGGCTAATACAGACGATATGAGAGACTCCTCTTGTTTAAAAATGATACCCGCATTGTCAAAAAAGGGTGCTAAAATAAATTACTTTGATCCGACGGGTTTTAAAAAAGAGTTTTCAAAGGTAAAAAATGTTTCTTACATTGATAATATCAAAGATTCTGTTAAAAGCTCAGATCTTGTAATAATTCATACAGAATGGAATGATTTTAAGTCAATTAATTTTAAGAGTTTAGTTAAAGGTAAAAAATTTATTATTTATGATATGAGAAATATATGCTCACCATCGAAAATTAGAAATCAAGGTTTTAAATATTATAGTATTGGAAGATAAATCTTAATTTAGCTCAAATATAGCATCTACTTCTACAGCAACACCCAATGGAAGACTATTAACACTTACTGCTGCTCTTGTATGCATTCCAGCATCGCCAAAAACAGAAGCGATTAAATCAGAGGCGCCATTTATTACTTTAGGTTGATCCTCGAAGTTATCAGTAGAATTAACAAAACCTGTTAGTTTAATACAAGATTTAATCTTTGTTAGATCATTATTACAGGCTTTCATTATTTGAGAAATAATACTTAAAGCACATCTTTTTGCTGCTCTATATCCAGACTCAACATCCAAATCTTTTCCTACTTTCCCTTTAATTAATTCACCTTTTTCATTAATAGAAATCTGACCTGACACAAATAAGATTTTTCCTGAAATTTTAGTTGCAACATAATTCCCGACTGGTGCTTTAGCCTCAGGAATTTTTAAACCAAGTTTTTTTAGATTTTCCTCGTAATTCATTTTTCTAAGATTTTTTCTTTTAAATTTTTTAATTTTTTCTTCTCTTTTGACCATTCTTTCTTTTGGTAACTCTTTGTATCCTCTACAAAATTTTTACCAGCAGATACTGTTTTATTTTTAATCAAATTTGCCTTACAGGACATATAACTAATTGTAAATTTCTTAAATCCATCACAATTAACTTCATTTGAGAAAGAATAAGTATTAAAATTTAAGCAAAACATTGCAGTTATTAAAATTAATTTTTTCATTTTTTTTTCTTATTTTTCTTTGTTTTATCGTATTCTTTTCTTTTCTCAATCAATATTAAGGCCTCTTCCATTGTAAGTTCTGTAGGATCCTTTTCCTCTGGGATCGTTGCATTAAGAGATTTATATTTTATATAAGGACCGTATTGTCCTTTCATAATTCTTACTGTTTTTTTATCCTCAGGGTGTTCACCTAAATCTTTGATGATTGAGGAAGACATTCTCCCAGGTTTTGCTTCAGCAATTAATGTTACCGCTCTATTTAAACCAATAGAGAAAATTTCCTCAATATTTTCTATTCGAGCTGATTTATTCTCGCACTTTAGATAAGGACCAAATCTTCCTGTGTTTAAAGTAATTTCTTTTTGATTATCTGGATTTATTCCTAAAGACTTTGGTAGTGAGCATAAAAATTTTGCTTTTTCTAGATCAATACTTTCTAATTCCAAACCCTTTGGAATAGAGACATTTTTTAAAAATTCATTTACATCTGATTTGAGTTTTTTTGTTTTCTTTTTTTTCTTAGGTGCCTTTTCAATCTCTATATCCTCTGGAATTTTTTCATATTGCAAATATGGACCGAATCTTCCGTTTTTAAGATATATATCATTACCGTTTTCATGTTTTCCAATAAATTTTGGTTCAGCTAACTGTGCTTGTGCCGCTGCTTTAGCTTTAGATAAAGGTCTAGTAAATTTACATTCAGGGTAATTTGAACAACCAATAAATGCGCCTCCTCTAAAACTATTTTTCAAGCTAAGTGTTCCCGAATTACATAATTGACACTTTCTTACGATATTTCCTTTATCATCCTTATCAAAAACTAAATCTCCCAAACTATCATTTAATAGGTCTAAAACCTCTCTTGTTCTTTTTTCCTTTACTTCAGCTACATTGTTATTGAAGTCTTTCCAGAACAACTCCAAAACTTTGATCCAGCTTTCTTTACCAGTTGTAATCTCATCTAATTGATCCTCTAAACCAGCAGTGAAGTTATAATCCACATACTTTGAGAACAATTTTTCAAGAAAAGCTGAAATAAGTTTTCCTCTATCAGTTGGAAAAAATCTTTTATTCAATATCTCTGCATAACCTCTATTGGCTATTGTAGAAATTATACTCGCATAAGTAGATGGTCTTCCTATTCCTAACTCCTCAAGTTTTTTTACCAAGCTAGCTTCAGAATATCTTGGAGGAGGTTGTGTAAAATGTTGTTCATCTATTAAGGACTCAATATTTATTAATCCTTTAGATACAGAAGGTAGAATGTTTTCATAATCATCCTTACCTTGATTATTATATATCTTTAAAAATCCATCAAATTTGAGAACTGATCCACTTGCTTTGCATACTGTATCATTATTATTTGATGTTATTGTGATAGTATTTCTATCAAATTTAGCAGATTGCATTTGTGACGATAAAGCTCTACTCCATATTAAATCATAAAGTTTATTTTGATCTGTACTTAGATACTTTTTGATGCTCTGGGGAGTTCTGATAATATCCGTAGGTCTTATAGCTTCATGTGCCTCTTGTGCATTTTTTGCTTTTTTACCAGAGTAATTTAAGGCACTTTCAGGTAAATATTCATTACCTATTTCTTTTTTGATATAATCTCTAAAAGTCACTACTGCATCTTTTGATAAATTAGTACCATCTGTTCTCATATACGTTATCAAACCTATAGTTTCTCCTTCAATTTCGACACCTTGGTAAAGCTTTTGGGCAATTTGCATAGTTCTTGACGCACCAAAACCTAATCGACTTGAAGCTGTTTGTTGAAGAGTAGATGTAGTGAATGGTCCTGATGGATTACGATTTACAACTTTACTAGATATATCAGTTATACTAAATTTTTTTTTATTGATACTTGATATAGCTTTATTTATTTCATCTTTATTTCTAAAAGAAAATTTTTCAATTTTAATGTTATCAAGCTGACTAATGCTAGCTAAAACATTCTGATTTTTTTCATCTTTAAATTTGACACTTAAAGTCCAAAATTCCTCTGGCTTAAACGATTCAATTTCGTGTTCTCTTTCTGTAATTAATTTTAAAGCTACTGATTGAACTCTTCCTGCAGATTTTGAGCCTGGAAGTTTTGTCCATAATATTGGTGAAATATTAAAGCCAACTAAGTAATCTAAAGCTCGTCTGGCCATGTAGGCATCAACTAAAAGAGGTTCAATTTGTCTAGGATTTTCAATACCATGGATTACTGCTTTTTTTGTAATTTCATTAAACACAACTCTCTCTATTTCTTTATCTTTGAGAAGTTTTTTTTCATTTAGATATTCTTTTACATGCCAAGCTATCGCTTCACCTTCACGATCAGGATCGGTAGCTAATATAATTTTTGAAGAACCTTTGGCTGCATCAGTAATTTCTTTAAGATATTTTTTTGAAAAGCTATCGATCTCCCATTCCATTTTAAAATCTTGATCTGGATCTACAGAACCATTTTTAGATGGTAAATCTCTTATATGTCCATAACTTGCTAATACTTTATAATTATCACCTAAATATTTATTGATGGTTTTGGCTTTAGCTGGACTTTCTACAATAACCAGGTTCATAAATGACAAACTACCTAAAAGAGTTAGATAGTCAAACTAATAAATATTTGTCTTGTTTTCTTCTTTATTTTTCAATCTTTTAATATTTTCCCTGTGGGTAAAAAAAATTAATACAAACATGATTATGAAAAAAAATATATCTTTAAATTGAACCGTGACAAGTAAATAAACAGGAATTGATATTGAAGCGATTAGTGAAGATAAAGATGAAAATTTTGTAATACCAAAAATTACGAACCAAGATAAAGCAAAAATTATTCCAAAATAAATGTTTATAACAAATAGAATGCCAACATATGTAGCAACACCTTTTCCTCCTTTAAATTTTAACCATACAGGAAACACATGACCAAGAAATGCACATAATGAAGCTAAGTATAAGAAATCTGTGTAATAAGTTTTTACAAATATAACCGGGATAACAGCTTTTAAAATATCAAAAATTAGCGTTGTGTATCCAATAATTTTATTTCCAGATCTAAGTACATTTGTAGCCCCAATATTTCCAGAGCCAATTTCTCTTATATCTTTGTTTAAAAATAATTTTGTTAATATTAATCCAAATGGAATTGATCCCATTAAATAGGAAATTATACCTATGATTAAAATGTCCATTCTATAGCTTAAATAATTCTTTACCGTTTACAAATGTATTTGTGACCTTACCTTGTAGTTTCTTGTCCTCTATAGATGTATTTTTTGATTTTGAAATAAGTTTATCTTTTTTTACAATCCAAGGTTTATCTATATCTACTATACAAAAATCAGCATCGTTACCAATAGATAAATTCCCTTTATTTATCTTTAATATTTTAGCTGGGTTTGATGTCAATGCTTTGATTATAGTCTCTAGTTTGAGAGATCCGTTATGATATAATTCTAAACTAAGGGACAATAGAGTTTCTATACCTGACGCACCGGTTGCTGCTTGAGCAAATGTTAATCTTTTCGATTCTTCATCCTCAGGTTTGTGATCTGAAACTATTACATCAATTAGATCATCTTTTAATCCTTGAACTAAAGCAAGTCTATCTTCTTCTCTTCTCAATGGTGGAGATAATTTCAAAAATGTTTTGAAATCTCCTATGTCGTTTTCATTTAAAGATAAGTTGTTAATTGATACCCCACATGTGAATTTTACAATTTCTTTTCTTGATTTAATTACTTCAATAGATTTTTGTGATGATAATTGAGAGATATGATATCTACATTTAACTTTTTCCAATAACGTTAAATCTCTTTCAATTAAAATACGTTCAGCGATCTCAGGTATACCAGATAAACCTAATTTAGAGGCAATTATCCCAGAGTTAATCATACCATTTTTTGCTAGTTCATAATCTTCAGCGTGCTGCATAATTAAACTTCCTAAATCTTTGGCAGAATTCATTATTCTAGACATCAATCTTGGATTTTGAATTGTTTTAACGCCATCAGTGAATGCAATTATTCCTTTACCTTGTAAGAGACCAAATTCAGTCATGTTTGTACCCTCGGCATTCTTTGTTAAGGAAGCACATGGAAAAATATTTATTTTTGATTTATCTCTTCCTCTTCTTTTTAGAAAATCGACTATTGAAACGTTGTCAATTATTGGATCTGTATTAGGCATTGTTACTACCGAGGTGACACCCCCAGAGAGTGCTGCATTACTTAATGTTCTAAAATTTTCCTTGTATTCATACCCTGGCTCACCAACAAAAACTCTCATGTCAACTAAACCAGGAAAGATATGTCTTCCGTTTAAATCAATAGGTTTATCTCTACTTGGTAAATTATTTAAATTTACTCTTTTCCCAATGGCTTCAATCTTTCCATTCTCACTTATTATAAGTCCTCCATTTTCATTTATTGAGTTGTGAGGATCGATTATATTTGCGTTTATAAAATATTGTTTTTTCATTTATTTACAAAATATTTTTAGACAAGCCATTCTAACAGCAACACCTAATTCAACTTGCTCTTTGATTACACTTTTGTTGATATCATCAGCCAACATTGTATCAATTTCTATACCTCTATTCATTGGGCCAGGATGCATAATTAAAGCATCAGGTTTAGAATGTTCTAACTTATCAGGAGTTAATCCGTAATATTCGTAATATTCTCTATTTGATGAGAGGAATGAACTTGTCATTCTTTCATTTTGCAATCTTAACATCATAACAATATCACAATCTTTCAATCCTTTTTTCATATCTGTAAAAGTGTTAACACCAAATTTTTCGATTTCTTTAGGCATAAGATTTGTTGGAGCAATGATATTTACTTCTGCACCTAACATACTAAGTAAATAAATGTTTGATCTTGCTACTCTTGAATGAAGTATATCTCCACAGATTGCGATTTTTAATCCTTGAATTTTATTTTTACGAGTAATAATTGTTAATGCATCCAACAAAGCTTGGGTAGGGTGTTCTCTTCTTCCATCACCAGCATTTAGAACTGCACAGTTTACTTTTTGTGAAAGTAGATTACATGCTCCAGAATCTTGATGTCTAATTACAATAATATCAGGATGCATTGCATTAAGTGTCATTGCTGTATCTATCAATGTTTCACCTTTTTTAATTGCTGAGTTGCTAATATTCATTGACATAACGTCAGCTCCAAGTCTTTTGCCAGCTAATTCGAAGGAGCTTTGGGTTCTAGTGGATGGCTCAAAAAATAAATTAATTTGAGTTTTACCACTTAAAATATCAACTTTTTTATTTTTACTTTGATTTACTTTTATAAATGAATTTGCTTCATCAAGTATTAAATTGACGTCATTAATTGATAGATCTTGGATTCCTAACAAATGTTTTTGTGAAATTTTAATAGCTTGGTTTGTTTTGATTGCCATTAAAACCAACTCTATAACTATAAACCTCTATAATAGCAAGTATTAATTATTTAGAAAATCCAAAGCTCCTTGTAATATAAAAGTAGCAGCGTTTTCATCTATCTTTTTTTCCCTTTTACTAACACTAATATCTAATTGACTAGATAGGTTAAAAGCACCAACAGTTGAAAGTCTCTCGTCCCACAGGCAAATCGGAATGTTTAAGTTTTTTTCAATATTTTCTGTTGTATCTTTTACTGATTGAGCTGACCTACCTGAGGATCCATCCATATTTAAAGGATTTCCAACAATGATTCCTTTTATATTATTTTCATTGATAATTAAGCTCAGTTCATTAATAAGATCCTTAAGCGAATTTCTATTTATTGTCTTATACGGAGTGGCTATTAGTTGTTTTTCATCACAGATTGACACACCAATTCTTTTAGAGCCCAGGTCTAAACCTATCAATCTACACTTATCTGAGTGTTTCTTTTTAAATTCCTCTAGAGTGATCATATTGTATATTTTAAACTTAAGTGATACTTTGCGTCATATTTAAATAGCATATGAGCATAGATCTTAAAACAATAAAGCATATATCTAAATTAGCAAGAATTTCAGTTGATGAGCAAAGAGCTGAAAAATTGGCTGGTGATTTAAATTCTATTTTTGATTTTATTGAAAAACTTAATGAATTAAAAACGGACAATGTAGAACCATTAACTTCTATTGCTGAAACAACCTTAAAATTTAGATCTGATGAAGTAAAAAGTAAAAATATAAGAGAACAAATTATTAAAAATTCTCCTCAGGATAATGAAGATTATTTTGTAGTGCCCAAGGTGATTGAATAATGTCAGATATAACAAAACAATCTCTTATTGAACTAGTTGAAAATATAAAAAATAAGAAACTTTCTTCAACAGATGTAACCAAAGCATTTATTGATAGATCTGAAAAATCTGAGGAATTGAATGCATACATTACAAATGATTTTACATCAGCTATGGATAAAGCAAAAAAATTTGATCAAAAACCCAATTTAGATTTAAAACTACCTGGTATTCCAATAGGAGTTAAGGATTTGTTTTGTACGAAAAATATTAAAACAACTGCTGGTAGTAAAATTTTGAATAACTTTGTACCAACTTATGAGTCAACCGTAACTGAAAATATCTGGAATGAAGGTGCAATACTTTTGGGTAAGTTAAACTGTGATGAGTTTGCAATGGGTTCATCAAATGAAACAAGTTTTTTTGGCAATGTACAAAATCCTATTGATAAAAATTTAGTTCCAGGTGGATCATCTGGTGGTTCAGCTTCAGCAGTAGCTGCACAACTGACTCCTATTACAATTGGTACTGATACTGGTGGATCAATTAGACAACCAGCCTCCTTCACCGGAATTGTAGGATTAAAACCTACATATGGTAGTTGCTCAAGATATGGGATAGTTGCTTTTGCTTCATCATTGGATCAAGCCGGACCTATGGCGCAAAATGTTAAAGATTGTGCTTTATTACATGAAGTGATTAGTTCCTACGATCCTAAAGACTCTACTTCAATAAATTTTAAAAGAAATCATTACAGTAAAGAGCTTACAAATGACATAAAAGGAAAAAAAATTGGAATACCAAAAGAGTATAGAGTTGATGGTATGTCAAAAGAAATTGAAGATCTTTGGCAAAAGGGCATTCAGTATATTAAAGATTGTGGTGCTGAAACCGTCGATATTTCTCTACCAAATACAAGTTATGCCTTACCAACATATTATATAGTTGCTCCAGCAGAGGCATCATCAAACTTAGCAAGATATGATGGTGTTAAGTATGGATTTAGAGCCAAAGGAGAAAATTTAATTGATATGTATGAGAAAACAAGATCAGAAGGTTTTGGAGCTGAAGTTCAAAGAAGAATTATGATTGGAACTTATGTTTTGTCTTCAGGATATTATGATGCATATTATCTTAAAGCTCAAAAAGTAAGGAAACTTATTAAAAATGATTTTGATGAAGCATATAAAAAAGTTGATGCGATTTTAACTCCTTCAACGCCAAGCTCAGCATTCAAAATAGGTGAAAAAACAAACGATCCAGTTTCAATGTATCTAAATGACATATTTACTGTTCCTGTTAACTTAGCTGGACTTCCAGGCATCTCAATACCTGCAGGACATGACTCAAATGGTTATCCTTTAGGTTTACAAATTATAGGTAAAGCTTTTGACGAACAGAATATATTAAATATAGCTTATGCTATGGAAGAAAAGATCAATTTTAAAAATAAGATTACTGACTGGTGGATTAAATGAGTAAAAAAGATTCAGAATATTTGATTAATCGAAAAGACAATCAGTATGAAGTGGTAATTGGTTTAGAAGTTCATGCTCAAGTTTTATCTGAGTCAAAACTATTTTCTACTTCTGCAACTAAATTTGGAGCGGAGCCCAATACACAGGTGAGTTTAGTTGATGCTGCATTTCCAGGAATGTTACCAGTAATTAATGAATTTTGTGTTAAACAAGCAATTAAAACTGGTATTGGCCTTAATGCAAAAATTAATAAACGTTCAGTATTTGATAGAAAAAATTATTTTTATGCTGATTTACCTCAAGGATATCAAATTTCACAATTTAAAAATCCAATAGTAGGCGAGGGCAAAGTTATCTTGGATATGCCAAATGGTCAAAAAGAAGTTGGTATAGAAAGATTACATCTTGAACAAGACGCTGGAAAAAGTATTCATGATCTTGACCCACAAAATACCTTCGTAGATTTAAATAGATCAGGGGTAGCTTTAATGGAAATAGTGAGCAAGCCCGATCTAAGATCTCCAGATGAGGTTAATGCTTACATCAAAAAATTACGATCCATAATGAGGTATCTAGGAACCTGTGATGGAAATATGCAAGAAGGTTCTTTAAGAGCTGATGTGAACGTATCTGTAAGACCAAAAGGCTCAAAAGAATTTGGGACGCGATGTGAAATTAAAAACGTTAATTCAATTAAATTTATGCAAATGGCAATAGAATATGAAGCTAATAGACAAGTTGACTTAATGGAAGAGGGCAAAACTATTGATCAAGAGACGAGACTTTTTGATACAAAAAAAAATGAGACAAGGTCAATGAGATCAAAAGAAGATGCTCATGATTACAGATATTTTCCCGACCCTGATCTATTACCTTTAGAGGTTTCTGAAAAATTTATTGAAGAACTTAGAAATGATATTCCAGAACTTCCGGATGATAAAAAGAGAAGATTTATTGAAGAGTTTAAATTGTCTCCTTATGAAGCCAATATTTTAGTATCTGATATTGATACTGCAAAATACTTTGAAGAAGTTGTAACTAAAATGGGTAAAAACAAGGATATTAAGTTAGCGGTAAATTGGATAACTGGTGAATTATTTGCCATTTTAAATAGTAAAGGTTTGGAAATTTCTCAAAGTCCAGTGAGCGCTAAGAACTTCGCAATATTGATTAATCTAATTAAGAATGGAACCATTTCAGGAAAAATAGCAAAAACTATTTTTGAACTAATGATTGATGGAGATAAAGATCCTCAAAAGATCGTTGAGGAAAAAGGATTAAAACAACAAAGTGATCCAAAAGCTTTAGAGGCTTTAATTGATAAGATAATTAATGACAATAGAGAAAAAGCTATTGAATATAAACAAGGTAAAGAAAAACTTTTTGGTTTTTTTGTTGGTCAAGCAATGAAAGCATCAGGTGGAAAAGCTAACCCTCAGTTAATCAATGAGATCCTAAAGAAAAAATTATAAGGTTATGGGTTCAGACCTTAACATCACAAAACAATTACAAGATTATATTCTAAAGAATGGGCTTAAATTACATCCAATTCAAAAAGAAATAATAGATTATAATTTATCACTTGGTGATATAAAAAGAATGCAAATATCTATTTCTCAATGTCAATTTCTACATTTGATCATTAAGGTTTCTAAAATTAAAAAAGTTCTAGAGATAGGAACTTTTACAGGTTTAAGTACGTTATCTATGGCTTTAGCATTACCAAATGAAGGAAGCATAATTGCGTTAGATAAAAATGAGGAGACAAACAAAGTTGCTCAAAAATTTTTTAAAAAAGCTAATCAAGATCATAAAATTAAAACTATAATTAAACCAGCATTAGAAACTTTGATGAGTATTAGAAATGAAAAATTTGATTTAGTCTTTATTGATGCAGATAAAATGAATTACAAAAAATATTATGAGATTTCGTTAGATCTATTGAATAAAGAGGGTTTAGTGATAATTGACAATGTATTATGGCATGGAGAAGTTATTAATAAAGATATTAATGATAAATTTACTAAAAGTATAAGAGATTTGAATGATTTTATCTCTAAAGACAAGAGAATTGAAAAAGTTATGGTACCATTTGGTGATGGAATGACTGTTTGTAGGAAGGTTTAATGTTCACTATATTTGGTTTTTATAAATTTCAAAAAATAAACAATTTAAAAAAAAACCAAATAAAATTGGATAATCTCTTGTTAGATAAAAACATAAATGGATCAATTATTATATCCAAAGAGGGTTTAAATGGTTCTATTTCTGGAATAAATAAGGATATTAAAACAGCGATTATTCAAATCAAAAAATGTTTGAATATAAAAGAATTCGATAGTTTTAATAATTCTAAAAGTAGATTTCAACCTTTTCATAAACCAAAAGTTAAAATCAAAAAAGAAGTTGTACCGATGGACCTAAAAATGACGAATAGATTAAAAAAAAAGAATAGTTATATAGAACCAACAAAATGGAATGAATTAATAAAAAATAAAAAAACTCTTTTATTAGATGCAAGAAAACCTTTTGAACATAAAGTTGGTTCTTTTAAAAAATCAGTAAACCCTAAAATAGGTAACTTTAGAGATTTTCCAAAATACTTAAAAAAATTAAAAAAAGATAAGCCAATAGCTATGTTTTGCACTGGCGGAATTAGGTGTGAAAAAGCTTCTGTATATTTAGAGAAAAAAGGTTTTAAAAATATTTATCAATTAAAAGGTGGAATTCTGAATTATTTAAAGAAAGTAAAACAAAAAAATAGTTTATGGAAAGGTGAATGTTTTGTATTTGATAACAGAGTAAGTTTAAAGCACGGTCTAGAACAGGGAACATATTCAATTTGTGGTGGATGCAGGCAACCAATTTCAGTGAAGGATAAAAACTCTGAAAAATATGAAGAGGGTGTAACTTGCCCCAATTGTTTTAATAAACTCTCTAAAGTTCAAAAATCTCGTTTTAGAATGAGACAAAGTCAGATATATAAAGCAAAATTATCAGGAAAAAAATATAATTTCCAAAAAGAATTTAATTAAGGATTTATTTGTCACAAGCTTTCAAATTAACTAAGGATCCAATATGGTTTTTGCTTAGAAAAGTTACTATCCCAGCAAGTGTTGGTTCATTATTTCAAACTTTTTACAATTTAGTAGATACTTGGTTCGCAGGAAGAATATCTGCTGAAGCAATAGCAGCAATTGCAAAATCTTTTCCAATCTACTTTACCATTATTGCTATCGGAGTTGGATTAACTGCAGGAACTAATACTTTAATTGGAAATAATATAGGTGCCAAGAATAAAAGGAAGGCATCACTATTTGTTGCCCAATCAATTATTTTTGCAATCTTTTTGTCGGTTCTAGTAACTTTTTTTGGTTTAAATGTTTCAGATTTTCTACTTTCCTTAATGGGATCAGATCAAGAGGGAATTATTTTAACTAGAAAATATCTTGATGTAATTTTTTATGGAACAATAATAGTTTTGATCCAGATTTCATTAAATGGAACTTTAAATGCACAAGGGGATACAAAAAGTTATAGAAACGTTTTAATTTTTAGTTTCTTTTTAAACATTATTCTAAACCCATTATTTATCTTTGGTTATGGTTTTGTACCAGCTTTTGGTATAGCTGGACTTGCCATTGCAACTCTAGTAGCACAATTTATTGGTCTTCTATACTTAGCCTACAAAGTTTATTGTTGTGAATTAAAACAATATCTTAAGCCTGAGTGTTTTATACCAAAGTTTAACCTTCTAGGAGAACTTCTGTATCAGACTATTCCTGTAATGTTTAGTATGTTATTAATTGGTGTTGGTATATTCAATATTCTTTATTTCATTGGTAAATTTGGAGATTTAGCCACTGCTGGTTACGGTGCTGCTTTACGAATTGAGCAAGTTTTTTTACTTCCAGTAATTGGTTTAAATACTGCAGTCCTATCTATTGGAGGACAAAACTTTGGTGCAAAAAATTTCGACAGATTAAGAGAACTATATAAAAAGTCTCTTTTTTTTGGATCATCTTTTATGATTTGTGCAGGAATAGTAATCTTTTTGGGTGCAGAGTTTTTAGTTTCATTATTTACTGATAATTCAGAGGCTATAAAATATGGTGTAATATATTTACAAGTTGCTGCATTAATTGGTCCAATTTATCCTGTTTTTTTTATAACTACTGCAGTATTCCAAGCAGTTAAAAAACCATTATATAGTCTTTACTTAAGTATTTTAAGACTAACAGCACTTCCATTTTTAAGTTTGTGGTATGTAATTAATATTAAAGGGGGAGACTATGAGGATATTTTTTACACAATATTAGTAACAAATTGGTTTATGGGAATTGCAGTTCTTATGTTTATCGGGTATTTTTTGAACAATGTTTTCAAACAAAATAAAAGTCTTTTCACTTATTAGCATTTGTCTAATTTTTTTTTTAATCACTTCGTTTGAAGTCAAATCTAACGAAGTAAAGGTTGTTGATGGAGATACTATCCATTTAAATGGGCAAAAAATTCGTTTTAGTGGCATTGATACACCTGAGATTAATCAAGTATGCAACAAAAATGATGAGGTAATTAAATGTGGGATACGTGCAAAAGAACTTCTTATTAATAAGATAGGTAAAAATAAAGTAAAATGTGTTAATGAGGGTGTAGATCTTTACAAGAGAATTTTGGCTGAATGTTTTGTAAATAATCAAAGTTTATCCAAGTTCCTTGTTAGGGAGGGATTTGCTTTTGCATACAGAAAATATTCGACAAAATTTATAGAAGATGAGGACTATGCGAAAAAAAATAAAAAAGGGATGTGGTCAATGACGTTTGAGTATCCTTGGGATTACAGAAGAATAAATTAGTCTTTTTGTAGTTTTTTTTCTAACTTTCTTACAAGATAGGAAACAACTAATATTAAGACCAAATATTCAAGAATTAGAAAAGTATATATTTCTAATGGTCTATAAGTAGTTACAACTAATTCATTAGCTTTTCTAGTCAAATCACCAATCCCAATAATTGATACAAGGGACGACATTTTAAGTACGTAAACAAATTGATTTCCTATAGCTGGTAAAATATTCTTAATTGCCTGAGGCAATATAACAAATCTTAATTTTCTGAAAAAACCTAAACCTAAAGAACTTCCAGCTTCCCATTGCGCTTTTTTAATTGAGTTTATTCCAGCTCTAAAAATCTCAGCCTGGAATGCGCTTTCGCTTATAGATAATGCTATAATACCTGAAACAAATGGGCTAAAACTAATTCCTGTCATTATTGGTAGTCCATAATAAATCCATAAAATTAAAACTAGCAAAGGAATTGCTCTTACAATTTCTACATAACCAATATTAAGATAATTTAAGAATTTATTTTTTGAAAGTGATGGTATGGTAATTAAAAGACCAATTAATATTGATATCACAATTGAAATTATCGAAATATATATAGTGGTGGTTAAACCACTTAAAAGAAATTTAAGATTTGTTAAACCCTCAACGTTTTGAGGAGATAATATCAGCCAGTTTAACTCACTTTTACCACATGAGGTTAAAGGAAGGACTAAAAGTAAAAAAGCTAAATTTCTCACTCTTTATGTTATAAAGAATAAAAAATTAAATACTAATTTATTATAAACTTTTTAGATTGTATTTAGATAACAATTTAGTAAAGAAGCCAGATGATTTTTTCTTCTTGATCCAGCTATTCACATACTCGTTCCATTTATTATCCCCTTTAGGAACCATCATTGCTAAAAATGCTGGATTTTTTCCACCATCTGGAACAATTGCTAACTGAGGATATTTAATAACCAACTTATTTGCCTCTGTTGAACTTGTAATATTACCATCAGCTCTACCTGCTAAAACTTCTTGGAAGTCTCTTGCTGGTGCTTCAATTGAATTTAATTTTGATTTTGGAAAAAATTCTTTTGCCTTTTCCTCTTGAGAAGTACCAAGAGTAGTTGCAATAGTTACTTTTGAGTTATTTAAAGAATCCCAAGTTGGAAACTTTTTTAAATTCTTTTTTAGAACAAGTGGTACAGTAGCATATTTATAATATGTATCCGTAAAACCAGCCACTTCAGCTCTTTTTGGTGTTTTTGTAACACTAGTTGATATGTCATATCTTTCTGATGTTATTCCAGATACAATTGTTTTCCACTCTGCAGGTACAAACTCAACCTTTACACCCATGTCTTTGGCAAGTTCATTCATTACATCTATATCAAAACCTTTGTACTTATTTGTTGCGGGATCTTTAACTGTCATTGGATCCCAGTCGCCAGTAGTTCCAACTTTTAATACTCCAGATGATAAAATTTTATCTAAATTAGAGTCTGCGTTTAATGAGAAGGGCAAAAAAGCAAATAATGCAATTAATAATAATTTTTTCATAATTTTATTTAACTTATTTGAGATCTAAATGAGACTATAATCTTGACGCACTATCATTCATCCAGGAGAATAAATGTTCAGAAAAAGAACGCCTTACGAACAAATTAACCTCATTTTGACTTTGATTGTGAATAATAACATCGATTTTTGCAATAATTGTTTGAGTTACAGATCCAACTTTGTTTCTAAATTCATTAAAATTAAAAGGTGATCCAGTCTGAAATAAATCGTATATTTTATCTCCTTTTAAAGTAATTCTTACATATTGATCTGTAACATCTGTTACAGCTCCTAAATTTAAATTGCATATATTCTTATTGAGAAGTGTTTCTGTATTGTATGTATTTGTTTTTTCTTCAAGAACATTGTTTGAAAAAATCATCCATTCATCAGGACTCAACCATAAAGCTGTCAATTTTTCACTTTGAGTTGATGTATTAGCTTTTGTTGGTAAGACCATGTTTAAAGATTTACCAACAGCTGATAAGAAGTCTCTCTTTTTTCCTCTTATTATCAATTTCATAACTGGATTTATCTCAGCAATTTTTAAACCTTGATATGATTTTTCCTCTTTTATTGATTGATTATAATTTAGCATTTAATCTTTCACCTTCTTTATCTAAAAAAACAGGATCAGCTACAGTCACATTTATATTTTTATTTTCCATCGGAATAATTAACTTTTGTCCAATCATTTTTTTTCCGCCCTTGACCACTCCTAATGCAATAGACTTATTTAAATTCGGACTATAGTAACTTGAAGTAACATGACCTAACATTTCAACAGGTGATTTTTTAATATCATCAACTATCTGTGCACCTTCTTCTAAAACTTCCTCAGGATTTTCAGTAAGTAAGCCAACTAATTGTTTTCTGTCATCTTTAATTGTGTCTGATCTATATAGTGATCTTTTTCCAATGAAGTCATATTTTTTCTTACTCACTATCCAGTCCATTTGTAAATCAATTGGTGTCATCGTTGCATCTGTATCTTGCCCAACTATTATAAAACCTTTTTCAGCTCTCAATAAATGCATCGTTTCTGTTCCATAAGGAGTAATGTTAAAATCTTTACCTGCCTCCATACACTTTTCCCATACAGATTTTCCATAATTTGATTGAATATTAATTTCATAACTTTGTTCTCCAGTGAAACTAATTCTCATAACTCTACATTTTATTTGACCAATTTTTGTATTTTTAAACGACATATGTGGAAATTTTTCATCAGAAAAATCTAAATCAGGAATAACTTTAGATACAATTTTTTTACTATGTGGACCACAAACACTTATAGTTGCATAATGATCAGTTACAGATGACAAATAAACATCTAATTCAGGCCACTCAGTTTGAAGATAATCTTCAAGTTTTGCTAATACGTTTGCTGCCCCCCCAGTAGTAGTAGTCATTATATAATGATTTTCATCTAACCTGGTTGTTACTCCATCATCATATACCATGCCATCTTCGTTCAGCATCAAACCATAACGACATTTACCAATAGCAAGTTTTGACCAAGCATTGGTATAAACACGATTTAAAAATTCTGAAGCATCTGTTCCTTGAATGTCAATTTTCCCTAAAGTGGATGCATCTAATATACCTGCACATTCTCTAGCTGCTTTACTCTCTCTTTGTACAGCCTGGTGCATATTTTCATTCTCTTTAGGATAGTACCAAGCTCTTTTCCACTGACCCACATTTTCAAACTTAGCATTATTTGCAATATGCCAATCATGAATAGGCGTGCGCCTAATTATATCAAAAAACTCTCCTACATTTCTTCCAACTATAGTTCCAAAGGTAAGTGGTGTATAAGGTGGTCTAAAAGTTGTGGTTCCATGTTCACCCATTTTAGTCCCTGCAGTTTCAGAAATGATTCCTAAAGCATGCATATTACCTAGTTTACCTTGGTCAGTGCCCATGCCAGTAGTTGTATATCTTTTTACATGTTCTATTGATCTAAATCCTTCTCTTAGAGCTAATTTTATATCTTTAGCAGTTGCATCGTTTTGGTAATCTACAAAAGATTTAGTTTTCCCTAATATTTTATCTGAGGGCAACAACCAGATATTTCTTTTTGATTTATTTATTCCAGTAATGATTTCAAAAGTTTTGTAATCTATATTATTGATACTAAGAAATTTTTTGACAGATAATACAGTGTTTGTTGTGGTTTCCTCTAAACTTAAATCTCCATTACAGGACCCAATGCTTAATTGATCAGAAGGATATTCGTTTGGAATAAAAACTTGATCATCTTCTCTAAATTTTAATTTTCCTCCTGATTGTGTAAATAAGTGAACTGCTGGTGTCCATCCACCCGACACACCCAAAGAATCACAACTTAATTTTATTTTTTTACCAATAACCTTTTGCCCATCTTTAGAGAGCTCCATAATTGATAACCCATTGATTCTTTTATACCCATAAGTATCAACAATAGTGTAACCTTTGAAAATTCTAATATTATTTTTCTCTAATTCATAGGAAAGTTTAGAGTCTATTTTTTCTCTATTATCTATAATTGCATTTACCTTAATTCCCCTTTGAACCAAACTAATTGCAGTTTCGTATGCAGTATCATTATTTGTAAATAGAATATTATTTTCACCACACGCTACACCGTATAAATCGATATATTTTTTCATTGCTGAAGACAATAAAATTCCTGGGCGATCATTGTTATTAAATATTAGAGGCCTTTCTATTGCGCCTGTAGCAGTGATAACTTTTTTTGCCCTAATCTTTAATAGTCTATGTCTTACTTTATTATCCCTTTGATTAATTGGTAAATGATCAGTGAGATTTTCACGAGCTAACAAAAAATTATATCCGTGGAAAGCTGCTACACTAGTTCTTGTTTTAATTTCTAAATTTTCTAATTTAATTATTTCATTAATTTCTTTTTCTAACCATGAACTAGTTATTTGATTGTTAATTTTTGAAAATTTTGAGTTATCATAAATTGTTGATCCACCTAAAAATGATTTTTCATCCACCAAGAGTGTTTTTAAACCATTCTTAGCTGCCATTTTGGCTGCAATTATTCCCGATATACCAGCACCAATTACTAGAACATCACAGTGAATATATTTATGTTCATAAATATCTGGATCAGCTTCTTTTGGTGACTTCCCTAATCCTGCAGATTTTCTTATAAAGTATTCATATTTTTCCCAAAAACTTTTAGGCCACATAAAAGTTTTATAATAAAAACCTGCTGGTAGAACAGGGGACAGAATATTATTAATTCCGCCAATATCAAAATTTACACTTGGCCAACAATTTTGACTAGATGCAATTAAACCATCATAAATTTCAATTTCAGTAGCTCTAACGTTCGGCTCAGCTCTAGAAGTATTATCATGTAACTGAACAATTGCATTGGGTTCCTCTGAGCCAGCCGTCATAATTCCACGAGGTCTATGGTATTTAAAACTTCTTCCTACAAGATGAACATCGTTAGCTAATAGAGCGGATGCTAAAGTATCACCTTTATAACCATAATATGTTTTACTATTAAATTTGAATGAAATTCGATAAGTTTCATCTACTAATTTACTTGATTTAAATCTTAAATTTTTAGACATTGGTTATTTTACAGGTGGCTTTTCACCCATTTTATAAACTGCTTTAATTTGGTCATTTGAAGTATCTCGAGCAATATTGAACCATTTTCTACAACCGTGAATATGATTCCATCTTTCGAACTGAACACCTTTGATATTTTTTCTCATAAATAAAAACTCAGCCCATTCATCATCACTTAACTCTGTTGGTTGTTTTGGTCTTTCTATATGGGCTTCACCCCCAGCTTTAAATTCACTTTGCTCTCTTTCACCACAAAAAGGACAATTAATTAAAAACATTAGTGTGCAACAGCTGCAGCGCCATGTTCATCGACCAAATCACCACTTACAAATCTATTTAAGTTAAATGCAGCATTAAGTTTATGAGGTTCATCATTAGCAATTGTGTGAGCAAATAAATCTCCTGATCCTGGTGTAGCCTTAAATCCTCCAGTTCCCCAACCGCAATTAAAATATAAACCTTTTATTAATGTTTTGCTTATTATTGGACTTGCATCAGGACATATATCAACAATTCCACCCCACTGACGTAGCATTCTCATTCTACTAAAAATTGGATACAATTCTAGTATTGCATTCAAAGTTCCTTCCACAATATCATGACTTCCTTTTTGGGAATAAGATATATAATCATCCGTTCCAGCTCCAATAACAAGTTCTCCCTTATCAGATTGACTTACATAAGCATGAACTGCATTTGACATTACAACAGTATCAATAATTGGTTTAACTGGTTCGGATACTAAAGCTTGAAGAGGTTTACTTTCTAGGGGTAATTTTAATCCTGCCATATTTGCTATAACACTAGAGTGACCAGCAGCTACAACGCCAATTTTTTTTGCTTTAATAAATCCTTTAGTTGTCTCTATACCTTCAACTGTATCACCGTTTCTTTTTATTCCTTTTACTTCACAATTCTGAATAATATCCACACCCATTTCATCAGCACCTCTTGCGTACCCCCAAGCAACAGCATCATGTCTTGCTGTACCTGCTCTTCTTTGGAGAGTGCCACCTAAAACTGGATAACGAATATCCTGAGAAGTATTTATAATTGGACAAAATTTCTTGACTTCCTCGGTGTTCAAATAAACAGCATCGATCCCATTTAGTCTATTTGCATGAGTCCTTCTTTTTAAATCTCTTACATCTTGTAAATTATGAGCGAGATTCATAACACCTCTTTGACTAAACATAACATTATAATTTAACTCTTGAGATAAACCTTCCCAAATTTTAAGAGCATGATTATAAAGACCAGCACTTGCATCCCATAAATAATTTGATCTTATTATTGTAGTATTTCGACCAGTATTTCCACCGCCTATCCAACCTTTTTCAACAACTGCAATATTCTTCATGTTATGTTTTTTAGCTAAATAATAGGCTGTTGCTAGACCATGTCCGCCGCCACCAACTATTATAGCTTCATACTCTTTCTTGGGCTCAGGA
>JACWEH010000020.1 GCA_014653585.1 Pelagibacterales bacterium SAG-MED38
ATAATCTGAGTAGAACCTCAAAAAATATTAAAACCAGCACTAATGATATTGCCCATGTGATTAGAATATATAGAGATGTTTTAACATGATTCATATCAGAAGCTCATTTGACTGTATATTTTATCAATAATATTATATATTGATTTTTAAGTTAATAGTAATTGTAAATAACTACAAATGCTGTTCCAAATTTAGTATAAACATACTCTTAAAAGAAATATTAAGAACATATCATAATATGAACTTATTTGAATTATTTTTTGGTAAAGGTGAAGAAAAATATATTAGTGCCATAATATTTATTTTTTGGATACCTTCATTTTTATTAATTATAGCACTTTTATATCTTAGGACTTATGGTGTTGGCATTTATGTTTCGCTAAGTTTTTATATTTATTTAATTTTACTTTCAATATTACTAATAGTATTTCTTAAAAGAAAAAATATATCTATATTCTTAGTTTTTTTAATTTCTCTGGAATTATTATTTGGTATATCCCCAAAAGCCCTGGATATTATGAACTTAGTTACCATCAAAACGTATCTTCCAAAAAATAATCTCAATCAATTTATATTTCACCCTACATTAATGGGAATTCCAAATCCAGAATTTAGATCAAAAAAGTTTAACCATAGTGATAACGGAATCAGGATAAATAAAAATCAATTTGATGCTAACAAACCTCACATCGCAATTTTTGGAGGATCATC
Source organism: Pelagibacterales bacterium SAG-MED38 (assembly GCA_014653585.1). Next base: position 712 of record JACWEH010000020.1, read on the forward strand.
AGCATATGACGTTGGCCTAAGTGATCAAAATACTTGGATTAGTGTGTTAGATGAACAAATTGAGGACTATAGTATTTCTAATAATGGAGTTCCAGGATACTCAATTGTTGAACACTTAATTCAAACTACATTTTATTTAGATAGAGCAGGAACCAAACCTTTTTGTGCAATTTATTATTTCGGAACAAATGACATAAGGAATTATGGTTTAAAAAGAATTGATGATGGTTACTCTGATTTTCATTTGCTTTCTCAATATGGAAATTTAAACGTAAGATATACTCCTAATACACCATCACCCGTTTTTAATTTGATATTAACTTATCTTGGAAGAAATGAGTTACCTTTTCCAAATATTAATGAAGAACATTATGGTTCAAAAAATAATGAACATTTTGAAATTATCTCTTCACACTTAAATTCAATTATCTCTCTTAATTCAGGAAGAGATATTAAGACAGTATTTATAGGTCAAATATTGAATAAAAAACTAATTGAAAACTCTAAGGAAAGTATTGATTGGCTTCCTTTTATTGAAGGAAAGGATGTATGGAATATTCAATATGAATTTAATAATAAAGTAATGACGTTTGTAAAAGGTAAGAATGCTCTCTATTTTTCCCCAGAAATAGAAAGTTTTGATGAAACTGATTTTCTTGATTTTGCACATTTTTCTGAAGACGGAGCAAAAAAATTTGTAAGTTTGATAAAAGATGAAGTGATAAACAGCTGCAACTAAATATTGGTTGCGGGGGTAGGATTTGAACCTACGACCTTCAGGTTATGAGCCTGACGAGCTACCAGACTGCTCCACCCCGCGCCATAATTATCAATATAAAAATGAAGTATTTTTACTCTAACTATATTAAAGCATTATGTCAATTATGAGTTTAATGAGACTAAACTAAAGTTATATTTTTTTTTATATATAATGATATTAATAAATCCAAAATATACAAAAATATGGATATCAAATTAAACACACATTTAATGATTTATGGGTCAGGCTATACAGGTGCTCATTTATTTGAGAAATTAAAAAAACTTGGTCTTCACAAAAGAGTTACAACATTTCTAGATACCTCTAAAGAGTTGCACCAAAAAAAATGTTGTGGAATTTGCAATCTGGTGATTCTTATTTGATTGAAACAACAACAATTGATGACTGGGTCAATGAAAACGATATTGCTAGTTTATCTTATATAAAAACAGATATTGAGGGCTCAGATTATTTGGCCTTAAAAGGAGCGACTAATTCAATATCTAAGTTTCTTCCCGATCTTGCGATATGTATTTACCATAAGAATGATCATATGTATTTAATACCTGAATTGATAAAATCTATTAACTCAGAATATAATTTATGGTTTGATCATTACACAGATAGTTTAGATTCTAGTGTTTTATATTGTTCAACAAAGCTACCGTCAAAAAAAATTTTTGAATAATTATTCTTTTTCAATTTCAACAATATAATAGGTACCAAGATAAAGAGATAATTTTGGATATTTATCCTCAAAATCATATAGGTAAGTAAAAATTTTTCTACCGATAGAATTGTTAGGTATAAGAAGCTTTGACTCTCTACTCGATATCGTACGTAAAGGATAAATTTTCAAATTATATTCTTTATTAAATTGTTTCCACCACGAAATTGGATGTGTATAAAAATATATTCTTCTGTTTTCACTTTTAAAAAAATTAAATATTTTTTGAGGTAAAAAAAATATAAAATTCCAAATGGAATATCTATTAGTATAAGTAATGTATAATTTACTTTTGCTTTTAAGCCCAGTGATCATATTATGAACAACTTTTTTTTGATCAAATCTATCCATATGATAAAGCGCATGATTACATAATATTAAATCATATTTATTTTTCTCATTAAATTTTATAGCACTCTGGCAAATAAATTTCGAATTTGGTCGAGCATTATTTTTTGCTTCGTCCAGGGCTTTTTGAGAAATATCTAAAAAATGATTTTCAGTAAATATATTATAATACTGCTTATATTCTTCATATTGAATAGGTCCGCAACCCACATCTAAAGATAAACTACAGTCACTATATTTGCTGTTTTTGTTAATTTTATGAGCTAACCTTAGACGACACTTTGATACATAATCTTTTGCTGCTTCTCTATTATCTTCCCATAAAACGGAGTCTTGGTAGTGAGCATCATTATTTTTTTATGCCAACCTTGAGAATTATAGAATTCTTTAAGATTTTTATCAGCTTTAGCCATATATTAGTTTGAGGAATTATTTATATGTTCCCTTAATTTCTCAGCAATAGGTATTTCATCAGGAATGATTGATTTAATTCCATCACCCATTGCGGACTCTATTTTTCTGACTGAAGCAACTAAGTTTCGGAGTCCATTTGGCTCAACAGACGCTGATTGGTCTGAACCATATAAATGTCTGCCCAAAGTTATATGTCTTTCTAATGATGTAATTCCCATGCTTGCTGCCGCAAGAGAAATTACGATGCCAGGTTCATGACCGCTATATCCAACATCACAATTGAATTTATCTCTGAGGGTTTTTATCAAATTTAAATTAGCATTTTCATCTTTCATTGGGTATGTAGATACCGTATGCATTAGTTCAAATGGACAACCATTATCCTTAAATATTTTAACTGCTCTTTCAATATCACTTATCTCAGACATTCCAGTTGATATGAATGTATGCTTTTTTTCTTCTGCTATCATTTTAAGAAGATCTTCGTATACTATCATTGCAGAAGCTACTTTATTGTAATTACAGTTATATTCTCTCAAAAAAAATTGACTACTTTTATCCCACGCTGATGCAAACCATTCTATTTTTTTTTCCTTACAATATTTATCAATTTGGTCATATTCTTCCTTTCCAAATTCCAAGCCCTTTTTTTGATCTCTCTGAGTATTGCCCCATTGACTTTCTCTTGGCGAATTTAAGAATTCCTGAGTATAAACCTCATCAATATTTCTTTTTTGAAATTTAACAGCATCGCATCCTGCGTCTTCAGCAACATCTATTAGTTCCTTGCATAACTTAAGATCACCATTATGGTTGATCCCAATTTCAGCGACAATGAAGATGCTCATGAGTGAACACTATACAATATTTTATTTAGGTCAATTGATAAATTGTTTTCCAAAAGTTCTCTAGCAACACCATCACCACCTTTTCGTTTTATTATTATATTTGATATCTTCTTTATTTGTTTGTGACTGTCACTAGGGCATGCCCTAAATTTACACATTTGCATTGCAATCAAATCATTTATATCATTACCTACGTATAAAATATTTTTAAATGGAATCTTATGCCTTTCAGAAATTTTTTTAAGAGCATGTTCTTTATTTTTTAACTTGTTGATCGCTTTAATTTTTAATTTATTTGCTCTAGCAAGAACCACTTTATTTCTCTCTGTAGATAATATATACACAGTTTTATTCAATTTTCTTAATGCTTCAAAAGCTATTCCATCTGCTCTATTGCATGAAACACTCTCTTTGCCGCTTTCATCTACAAATACTAAATTATTAGTCAATACGCCATCAAAATCAAAAATAAACATTTCAATATTATTGATATTTAACTTCATGCAGTTACAATATTATATTATTTTTCTAAATATACATTCTAAAAAAATTAAATAAACTCACTTATATGAAAATATTAGCCATTATTCCACTTCGCAAAGACAGCCAAAGAATAAAAAATAAAAATATATTGAGAATAAAAAATAAGCCGATGTTTCGTCATGCAAGTGATGAAGCAGTAAAATGCAAATATATCTCCAAGGTTTTTATTGCAACAGATATTGATAAAATCAAGTTACCTACTAGTAGAAAGATACAGGTATTTAAAAGATCAAAAATAAGTGCATCAAAGATAGCACCAACTGAAGTTGTTATTAAAGAATTCTTAACAAAATATGAGTGTGACTATTGTATATTAATTCAAGCAACCAACCTTTTTTTAACCTCGAATGATCTGGACTCTGCAATAAAAAAGATTTTAAACAAAAAAAATTCATATGATTCATTACTTTCAGTTGTTGAATCAAAGTATTTAATTTGGAAGCGAATAAAAAATAAGATTGTTTCGTATAAC
>JACWEH010000021.1 GCA_014653585.1 Pelagibacterales bacterium SAG-MED38
TCAATGAGGTTTACACTTCAATGAAAAACTTTGCTGATGTTGCTGTTCCTTTCTGGAGTGGTGCTCAAATGTCAAATGCGAAGCTAGGAATGGCTCACGCTGCAACATTAAAGTAATCAGTAATTAACCTTGATTTTTTAGAGCGGACTTTTACAGTCCGCTCTAATTTTTTTAACTAGAATTTTATGGCAGAAGAACCTGGTAAACTAGATATTTCAGATGAAATGATTGCCGAAAGGCGAGGTGGCTCAGGTAAAATGCCGAGTGATATGCCATTATGGATGGCAAAATCTATAGTTAATATAGATAAATTTAGTAAGTGGATTGGTAATATTGTTTGTTGGATATTGATACCACTAATTTTTGCAATGACGTATGAAGTTCTTGCAAGAAAATTGTTTTTAGCTCCAACAATTTGGGCTTATGATATAAGTCGTTTCCTTTATGGAGCATTGTTTATGTTAGGTGCTGGGTATGCACTTTCTCGAGGAGTACATATAAGAGCAGATTTTTTATATAGGAATTTTAAGACAAAAACTCAAGGCATAATAGATTTTTGGTTGTACTTATTATTCTATTTCCCAGGTCTTTTAGTTTTTCTTTACATGACTATTGGATTTGTAGAAGAATCTATTAGAAGAGGCGAAAGAGGTATGGACACTACATGGATGCCTTTTATGTGGCCCATAAAGACCTGTTTATTAGTTGGTATTATTTTTTTACTTATTCAGGGATTTTCAGAATTACTTAAAAGCTATTGGGCAGCTAAAAAAGGTCAGTGGCCGGGAGAGGAGAGTAAGTAATGTTAGCAGAGCTAATAAATCCAGCGATTTTAGGTTTTATTCTTGTTGGTGTAATGCTTTTCGCAATTTTCGTAGGATTTCCTATTTCGTTCACATTAATATTTTTAGGGTTTGTCTTCGGCTATCTTGGTTTTGGAAAACTAGTTTTTTATTTGATGACCTTACAGTTTTCGATGGTAATGACTGAACAAACCCTTGCTGCCGTGCCACTCTTTGTATTTATGGGAATAATGATGGAACAAGCTGGATTAATGGAAAGATTATTCTCAGCTTTTCAATTAATGTTAGCAAAAGTTAAAGGCTCATTGTATTACGCAGTTTTATTTGTTTCTGTTATTTTTGCTGCGGCCACAGGTATTGTGGGAGCATCAGTAACTATTCTTGGAATTATGGCAGCAAAGTCAATGAATAGATCTGGTTATGATGTTAGACTTGCTGCAGGGACGATTACAGCAGGTGGAACCTTAGGTATCTTAATTCCTCCAAGTATTATGCTAGTTGTTATGGGCCCTATAATGGAAATCCCAGTAATAGATTTATTCGCTGCAGCAATCTTGCCAGGAATACTTCTTGCGAGTCTATATGCAGCTTACACAACAATAAGATGTATGATCAATCCTAAATTAGGACCAGTGTTACCTGAAGACATGAGAGCTGCTAGCATGAAAGAAGTTTGGATTGAATTTTTTCTTGGACTAGTTCCTCCTGCAGCTTTAGTTTTTGCAGCATTAGGAAGTATATTGTTTGGATTTGCAACTCCAACTGAAGCAGCAGGTTGTGGTGCAATGGGAGCATTACTTCTTTCTTTAGCTTATAAAAAATTATCATTATCTAAACTACAGGAAGCTTTAGTAAAAACTCTTGAAATAACAGCTTTAATTATGGTTTTAGTCGCTGCATCAAATTTTTTTGGTGCAGTTTTTGCAAGATTAGGAACTCCAACTTTGCTTACTGAATTTTTATTAGGATTGGAAATGAACAAGTATTTAATTCTTGCAATGATAATGGTCATGATTTTTTTATTAGGGTGGCCACTAGAATGGGTTCCAATTGTTATGATAATAGTTCCTATTATCTTACCATTAGTAGAAGCATTAGGATTTAATTTGACTTGGTTTGCAATATTGGTTGCTGTTAATCTACAAACCGCCTGGCTATCTCCTCCAGTAGCCTTATCTGCATATTTTTTAAAAGGAGTTGTTCCAGAGTGGGATCTTAAAGACATCTATTATGGAATGATGCAATTTATGGTCTTACAAGTCATTGGTTTAGTATTAATTATAATATTTCCTAAAATCGCTCTTTGGTTACCAACTCTCTTATATGGACAGTAGAAACTTTAAGTTTTATATTGTCTAAGTGAGTCCTCAAAATTTAAAAAAAAACCTTACTAATTGGGATTTAGTTTCAGTTAATCCAAATGATAAAAATTGGGATTGGAAAATTCTATTCTGTTTTTGGGGGGTAAATATTCAGAGTGTTATAGGTTTTTCTTTAATATCATCTTTATATATAATTTATAATCTGAATACTTTTGTTGTATTTTTTGGGACCATATTGGGAACTCTGTTAGTTTATTTTTTTTCAAATTTGATAGGTAAGCCATCTCAAAAACACGGATTACCTTTTGTTGTTTTGTTAAGATCCTCATTGGGTGTTATTGGAGCAAAATACTTTGGTTTAATAAGATTTTTAGTTGGTGTTTTTTTATTTGGTATTCAAACCTATTTTTTGTCAAAAGCTTTTAGCTATTTGATAAGAGTAGCAATTTTTTCTACAGAACCCACAATACTTGATCAACAAATATTTCTTATATTCTTTTTAGGAATGAATTTAATTGATTGGGTTGCAATTGTTATAGCAATAATTTTTCAAGGGTTTTTATTTAGCATTGGAATGAATATGAATAAAAAGATTATTATTTTTTCAGCTATTACAGTTTATCTTGGAATTTTGTTGTTTTTTTTATCTGTATTACTTAGTGATGTAAAATTAACCTCACAAGCTTTTTTAGATTTATTAGATACAAGAAATTTTCTGAATAAAAATAATTTTGGGCCACTAATAACCGTCACCAGTACAGTGTTTGCATATTTTTCAATTGTAATTTTGAGTTTTGGGGATTATTCAAGATATGTAAAAAATGAAAGCCAGCTTAAAAAAGGAAATCTAAGTTTACTATTAAATTTAATAATTTTCTCTCTCTCTGCTTTATTTATAGTTTCTGGTATGGATGCCTTTTTAAAAGAAGATCCAGATAATCTAACTAGAATACTTACAAATCCTACGGATATTCTTGGAAAATTAGATAATTTATTTCTAATAGTTTTAGCTTTAATATTTATAATTATTGCTTCTGCTTCAACAAATTTAATAGTCAACTTTATTCCATCTCAATATACTTTGATTAATTTTTTACCTTTTTCTTTATCAATTAAAAGTGCAGGTTTTATAATCACTATTATAGGCTTTATAGTAGGAATATTTTGGTTAACATTTCTAAGTCAAGTTGGTGCTTTATCTTTTATTGATACATTTGGAGCTTTTTTTGGACCTATTTTTGGAATAATGATTTCTGATTTTTACTATATACAAAAGGGTAAATTAAATAATAAAGATATTTACTCTTTAGAGAATACTGGAATTTATTATTATAGTGGGGGATGGCATATAAAAGCAGTTTATTCTGTGGTTTTAGGTTTTATTTTCTCAGCTTCAACTATTTGGAATACTAATTTAATGTTTCTACAATCATTTTCTTGGATTATAGGAGCCTTAATAGCTGCTTTCACTTATTACTTATTAGCCCGAAAATAAAATATGGAAAAAATTACTTTCGATTTTAAAAGTAGAACAGCAATTGTGACAGGAGGTGCTCAAGGATTTGGTTTTGATATCACGAAACGTTTTTTAAAATCAGGCGCAAAGGTGATTATATGGGATAACGATCCAAAAGCTATAGACTTAGCCATAAAAGAAATTGATAACCCAAATTTGAGTTTCAATATAGTTGATGTATCTAATTATAAGGAAGTAGAAAAAAATGTTAAGGAAATTACAAAAAATTCTAATATTGATATTTTAATAAACAACGCAGGCATAACTGGTCCGACAACTACCTTGTGGGAATATGACATTGATGTATGGAAAAAAGTTGTAGAAATCAATCTAATGGGAACATTTAATTGTTGCAGGTCAATAGTTCCAAACATGATAAAAAATAATTATGGGAGAATTGTAAATGTAGCCTCTGTAGCTGGAAAAGATGGAAATGCTAATGCTAGTGCATACAGTGTAGGAAAAGCGGGCGCAATAGGTTTGACTAAATCATTAGGTAAAGAGCTCGCAGATAAGAATATAGCTGTAAATGCAGTCACTCCCGCGGGAGCAAAAACTAGAATTTTAGATCAAATGACCAAAGAACATGTACAAAGAATGCTATCAAAGGTGCCTAGAGGAAGATTTTTGGAGGTTGAAGAGTTCACTTCATTAATTTGTTGGCTCTCTTCTGAGGAAAATACTTTTTCAACAGCAGCAGTCTTTGATATTAGTGGTGGTCGTTCTACTTATTAACTTCTTGGTTTTTGTTCAACTATTTTGATATTATTAATTTTAGCTCTACTAAACTTGATATCTTTAGACATAACTGGTGCAAAAATCATTATAGACCAGTAAATTAAGAGTATAAACGCGGATATTGTCTTCATATTATTCATATAGAACTGAATGTTGAATTTTGAATGTTTAAATTTTGTCTAAATAATGTATTAAGATTTTTTTTAATTATTATGAAAATTTTATTAAATATTTTAATCATCACAATTTTATCTATTAACTTGTCCTCAGCAGATGAATTACAAGTCTTTAATTTTACTGAAACAGAGCTCGCTGAACTTAAGGTTAGAAAGGTAAGAGGAGCTGATAATAAAACTCTTTATACTTTGG
>JACWEH010000022.1 GCA_014653585.1 Pelagibacterales bacterium SAG-MED38
GTAAACGAAGATACATATGATCATATTTTTGTTGATCTAAATGATGACCAGTTTTGTATAGATCTTGCTGCTAAAAATATGGACTCTTTAGTAAGAATACTTAAACCTAAAGGAGTTATAACTGCACAGGTAGGAAGTCAGGATAAAAAACCTCTTCAAGTTGAAAATTGGTTGAATGTATTCAATCATCATTTTGGAAATACTAATTTATCTAGAGTTTACATACCTAGTTTTGATTGTTCTTGGAATTTTTCTTCTTCGATAAATCATTAATTTTTTCTTTTTAATATCCACAATTTGTGAAATACTATTTTTTTATTAAAGGAGATAACAATGAATATATTCAAAAAAACTATTTTTTCAGTTTTACTTTCTCTATTGGTAATGGGAAATGTTTATGCTGATAAAATAAGAATTGGAACAGAGGGTGCTTATCCTCCATGGAACTCTAAAAATGAAGCAGGTAAGTTAATTGGATTCGAAGTTGAATTAGCTTATACGCTTTGTAGATACATTGGAGAACAATGTGTAATAGTCGAGCAAGATTGGGATGGAATGATACCAGCATTAATCATGAGAAAGTTTGATGCGATAATGGCAGGTATGTCAATTACTGCAGAAAGACAAAAAGCTATAAGCTTTTCTCAAGGTTATGCAGACGAAGTTGCATCTTTAGCTGTAATGAAAGGCTCAAGTCTTGAAGGTTTAGACACACCAGCGGGAATTAATTTAACTAAACCAAATTCAGATGCTAAAAAGGCTTTAAAAACACTTACTGGTGCATTAGCAGGTAAGACTGTTTGTGTTCAAACTGCTACAATTCACCAAAACTTTTTAGACTCAGGTGACGTAGGAAAAGTAAATGTAAGAACTTATAAAACACAAGATGAAGTTAATCTAGATTTGGCATCAGGAAGATGTGATGCTGCATTAGCTGCTGCTGTTGCATTCAGTGATTATGCAGAAAAATCTGGTAAGCCAGTTGTTCTAACTGGACCAACTTTTTCAGGTGGCGCATTTGGAAATGGTGTTGGTGTTGGTATCAGAAAAGATGATACTGAGCTTTTGAAAAAGTTTAACGCCGCTATAAATAAAGCGAGAAAAAACGGAGACATTAGTAGAATTGCTACTAAGTGGTTTGGTTTCGACGCTTCTATGTAATTAAATTTTAGATTTGGCGACTATAATGTATAGTCGCCAATCTGTATGGAACTTCTAGCATTTGGAGATACTGGTTGGGGTGATGAATTATTTTACGCAACCCTAATGACAATAGCTGTTTCAATAACAGCAATGCTAATAGGTTTTCTTTTTGCATTAATTTTTACCCCACTAAAATTATCTAAAAACAAGTTTTTAAATTTTATAGCTAATTCTTACACAACAATAATAAGAGGTGTTCCAGAATTATTAGTAATTTATCTTTTCTTTTTTGGTGGAACTGGTGCAGTCATGTTTGTTGCATCAATATTTGGATATAATGAATATATTGAAATAAATGCATTTATCACAGGGGCTTTTGCAATTGGCATAATTTCTGGTGCTTATTCAACTGAAGTTTTTAGAGGAGCAATTCAATCAATCGATAAAGGTCAGTTTGAGGCTGCTAACGTACTAGGCCTTAATAAATTTGGAAAATTTTTCAAAATTATTTTACCACAAACTTTAAGACTGGCTATTCCGAATCTAAGTAATGTTTGGCAAATAACACTTAAAGATACTTCTTTAATTTCAGTTACGGGTTTAGTTGAAATCATGAGACAATCTTATGTTGCAGCAGGCTCAACTAGAGATCCATTGTTTTTTTACTCATTTGCTGCTGTTTTATATTTATTACTTACTTTTGTGAGCATGAAATTGATCAATAGATTAGAAATTAAATATAGCAGGGGGTTTTGATGGATCTTGAGTTGATGATAAATAGTTTCCCCAAATTATTAAGTGCAGCAGTGATAACTTTAAAGCTTCTCTCGGTTTCTTTAATAATAGGACTATTCATCGGATTATTTTTTGCAATTTTAAGATTAAATAAGAATATATTTATTAATAAATTTGCGTATGGATATTCATATGTTTTTAGAGGGACACCACTTTTAGTACAAATTTTTATAATTTATTTTGGACTAGGCCAGATTGAATATTTAAGATCCACAGTTGCATGGGTAGTTCTAAAAGAACCATATTGGTGCGCAATTATTGCTTTTGCTCTAAACACAGGTGCTTACACTTCTGAGATATTAAGATCAGCATTTCAAACAATTAAACCTGGAATAGTGGAGGCAGGAAAAAGCCTAGGTATTTCAAATAAAGTAATCTTTTATAGAATTCAAATTCCTATTGCTATCAGACAATCTTTACCAGCCTATGGTAATGAAATAATATTAATGATGAAAGGAACTTCCTTAGCAAGTACAGTCACAATAATGGACCTAACTGGTGTTGCAAAATATATAATTTCAACAACTTTTAAACCAATTGAGGTATTCATAGTTGCGGGAGGAATTTATTTATTTATGACTTTTATAATACACAATGTGATTAAATTTTTAGAGAAAAGATATAGTTTTAATTAAAGTATAACCAAATCTAACTTTTGCTTCCCTAGTCTTTCATTACCACTTTCTGTGACCAAATAAGTTTCGCCGAGATTCATTGCTAATTGGTTTTCAGAGTCCATTAATATCATATGCACAAAAAAAACATTTCCAGGCTGAATTACATAAGAATTATTAGTGTAAATCATTGGCCAATCCAAAGAATGATAACAATATTATATTAGTCCCTAATAATCTAAGGGAGTCCAAAGTTTTAATAAAATTACCTTTAATAAAATATCTTTAAAATAATTATTTAGAAATATGAAGAATTAATTTGTGAAAACCGGCACAAGACCGACACATAAGAATTAACTTACAAAAAAATTACAAATTAAAGAACGAGACAATAAAAGCTGGTTAATACTTTATATATTTGAGAAATAAGTTAGGAGCTTGATAATATTACCAAGCTCCTACTATTACTAGAGAGCTAAAAATTAATTAGATACTAATTTAAGGGTTTCAGATGGAGATCTTTTAACCATGGCTCCAGATGGTAAATTCATTTTAAAAATGAAAATTTGACCACCATTATCTGCGCCGACTTTCTTTAAAAACCCACCACTTTCACCTTTGTGCTGAACTACACCTAAAAATGTACTATCTGATAAAGATACTGATTGATTAATTTTTTCATAATTAACACCAGTTAGATCATCCATTGAATAGAATTTACCATTTTCATCTTTAGTTACTAAGGCTGTAATGTTCCATGATCCTGAAAACTCTGAACTTGTTGCTTTCGAAAATGATCCTGGGTAAACAGCAGTTTCTGCTTCGGCTCTTGGATTATTTTTACCTCCAGCCATTGCTAGAAAATAACCTTCATTTGGGTTCATTAAATTCATATTGTTTGAGTCAATTACAAGTGAATATTTTCTTTCACCTTCCTTATTACCAGAATCTTCATCTACAATAAGAACGTCTCCATCAGATGTTTTAGACCAATATAATCCATCTGGTGCAACCATTTTAGCTTCACCATTTTCCCATGTTGAGTGATCACCGCCACTGTGTTTAAGACCTTTGTCAGCGGTAACTAGTTTTAATGATCCATCATACGCACCGACAACTTTAGTAACTTTAGCTGAAACATATTTAGGTAGATCTGCACTTCCCCAGAATGTTTTTTGAATTTCATTAACAAAGTTTGTCAATTCAATGCCAATTAATCCACCTTCTTGAGTCATATTTTGAAGATATCTTTGATTGTTAAAGTCAGGATCAACTGCAGGATGTTCTGTTTTAGAGTCGCCTACTAAAAAAGTATATCCTTTAGGTTGTTCTGATTGATTTCCCCAAAGAAAAACTTCTGTGTCTTTTACAGCTGGTGTTGTATTCCAACCTTTCCACTGGTAACTTGTTGGGTAAAATCTTACATCAAAATTATTTATAGAATCTGGATTTTTAAGATACTCATCAAGCATTTTCGCTGATAAATCAATTTTATCTATCCCTAATTTTGCAAAGTCCTCGTTAGCTAAAGCCATTCCGTATATTTTTCCATAAAGAAGACCATTTCTGCTTAAAAATTTATCTCTTTCAGTTGCATTATCAGCTAACGTTTTGCCATTAATACCAACATTTTTCTTACCTACATAAATTTTTAATGGAGCAGGCTCAACACCATGATTGTAACCAGCAAGAACCATTACAACAAAATCTTTATGTTTAGAATTTATTGGCATAATTTTTTCATAACCAG
>JACWEH010000023.1 GCA_014653585.1 Pelagibacterales bacterium SAG-MED38
CTATCGAATTTTAACTTCAAGGCAATAACCCTAACGAAGTCAGTTATAAAAGAAATTGTTTATCGATCTTCCTTTATAGTTTCAATCCCAGAAAATTTTATCAAATCTTCTTATTTAAATTTGAGTGAATACACTAACTTTTATCAAGAATTTAAAAAAACTAAAGAAGAATTAGATCAATTAAAATCTGAAAATATTTCAACAAAAATTATTAAAAGTGAAAATGAGGAGCTTAAAAGTCTTATTGACGGTTATACCAATACTTCAAATAAGATTTTAGCAAAAGTAATTGTAGATCATAAAAGTCCTTTTTTAAGATCAATTATAATTAACAAAGGAAGTAAAGAAAAAATAAAGATAGGAACAAATATTTATGATCGAAGCTATCTGGTAGGGAGGGTAATTGAAGTAAATTATACAAATGCGAGAGTATTGTTATTAACAGATTTAAACTCAAATATTCCTGTTTCTATCACACCTGGAAACGTTCAAGCAATTGTAGTTGGAAATGGAAATAAAAAAGGTGAAATAAGGTATATCAAAAATGATTTAATAAATAAAATTGATGATAAAGGAATTGCATATACTTCTGGGACTGGCTCAATTTTTAAAAGTGGAACTCCTGTCGGAACTATTGATCTTAAAAATGAAAATGAAAAAATTTTGATAAACTTTTATAGCGATTTTACACAATTAAAATATGTTTTTGCAGAGATTGATGAGTTAATACCAACACCTGTTGAGACTGTAGAAAATGACAAAACAAAGGTTTCTTCAAATACTGAGCAAATAAAATTAGACTTAATAAGCGATGAATTGCAAATTCTAGAAGAGAGTAACACTAAATTTCTTGAGGAAAACAAAGAATTAAATACTTTGAGTAACAAATTAAATAAACAAATTGAGATATTAAAAGCGGAGAATGAGTTTCAAAAAAATGTTATTCAACAACATAATTTAAATCAAGAAGAGTTAGAATTTTTAAGATTAAATTTAATCTATAGCTCAAAGTGTCAATCAAAAAAACTCTTTAGCACTGGTTTCAAAGTAGGTACTCCAGAGTATAAAGAATGCATAATGAGAAAAGGAAAGAAAAATGATTAAATTTGAAAAGAAAAATTTATTGTACAAGATATATACTTGGCTTCCAATTCTTGCTCTATTCATATCTGTGTTTAATGAATTTGATTTGAATTATCTAAACATTGATTATTTTTCGTTTAATTTTCCATTTATATTGATTTTTTATTTTGCTTTAAAGGCATATCATCGATTTGATTATCTTTTAGTTTTTTTAGCAGGTCTATTTAATGACACTGTTGTTGGTCTACCGTTAGGAATAAGTTCTTTATCATATATATTAATTTGTATATTTGCCACTTACCTCAGAAATATAACAATTAGTCCTAATTTAATAAAAGATTGGTTCTATTTTTTGTTTATAATTAGTTTGATTAACTCAATTAATTTTTCAGTTTTATTTTTATTCTTTTCTTATGAATTAGATATTACACTTTTCATAATAAATAATTTTTTTACATTTTTATTTTATATAATATTTTCAATTTTTTTTAAGAGGTATTTAAAAAGTTTAGATGATTAATATAAGTGATAGCGCAACTAAATTAAATTCATTAAATCGAAGAATGTTTATTCTTGCGACAGCTAAAATTATTATTCTAGGCGGAATAGTTAGTAGATTATTTTTTTTACAAGTTAAAGAGAACAAAAAATATTTAACACTTTCTGATAAAAATAGAATTCGAGAATGGAAACTACCACCAATCAGAGGTGAGTTTGAAGACTATTTTGGAAATACTATTGCTGGAAACTTTGAGGCTTACCAACTTCATATCATACCAGAAGAGGTGGAGGATTTTAGATATGTAATTTATCGTGTTAAAGAATTACTAGAATTAAGTGAAAAACAATTTAAAAAAATCATAAAAAAAAAGAATGAGATAAAACCCTGGGAAACATTAATTGTAGCAGATAATTTAAGTTGGGAAAAATTTTCAAAAATAAATAACCACCTTTATGATCTTAATGGAGTTAAACCAGTCATTTCAATATCAAGAGATTACCCATATAAAGAAAATTTTACTCATATTTTGGGATATGTTAGTCAGGCAAATGAAAATGACCTTTTAACAAATGAAAATATAAAAGAAAAATTTGTACCTGGGTTAAAAGTTGGAAAAATAGGTTTAGAAAAATCATTTGAGAGGAAGTTAATTGGATCAAACTCTGTAGAGCGATATGAAGTTAATGCTTATGGTAGAAGGATAAGTCAATTAGCATTTCAAAAAGGAGATAAGGGAGAAACAATCAAACTAACAATTGATACAAAAATTCAAGAACTAACTAATCAGTTATTAAAAGAAAAAGCAGGATCTATATGTGTAATGGATATTTATACAGGTGCAATAATTGCAATGCATTCTTCTCCATCTTTTGACCCAAATTCTTTTGTATTTGGAATAAGTCAAGATGAGTGGCAACTGATAAGAAATAATCCAATGAAACCTTTGGTCAACAAATCATTATCAGGAAATTACTCACCAGGATCAACAATAAAACCTTTAGTTGCCTTATCAGCTTTAGAAAATGAAATTATTAGTCCAGATTTTACTGTCCAGTGTAAAGGACACAAAAATCCACTAGAATTATATGGCCAAACTTATCATTGTTGGAAGAAAGAGGGACACGGATATGTAAATTTAAGAGAGGCAATGAAACAATCATGTGATACGTATTTCTATGAGGTTGCAAGACGACTAGGTGTAGATAGATTAAGTGTTACTGCAAAAAAATTTGGACTAGGGAAGAAAGTTTTTAAAGATATATTTGATAATGAAAAGAAGGGCTTAGTTCCTAATACAGAATGGAAAAAAAATGCATTGGGAAGAAATTGGGTGCTTGGTGAAACAATAATTACAGGTATTGGTCAAGGGTTTATTCAAACAACTCCAATACAATTATGTTTGATGACTGCCCAAATAGCCAACGGTGGATATAAAATTTATCCTAAGATAGTGGCAAATGATGACAGTCAATATGCAGATAAGTTCATCCCATTATACAAAAAGTCTCGAAATATTAAAATTGTTCAAGATGCCATGTTTAGTTCAACAAATGAAGTAAGAGGAACTTCTTACAGATCACGGTTAGTTGATCCTAAATATCAATTTGCTGGAAAAACCGGAACCTCACAGGTAAAAAAAATAACTGAAATAGATCGTAAGTTAGATCTTAAAACATTTCAAATTCCTTATGAGGAGAGAGATCACGCTTTATATGTTGCTTTTGGACCTTACAAAAATCCAAGATATTCGCTGAGTATAATTATAGAGCATGGTGGTTCTGGAGGAACTGTAGCAGCTCCATTAGCTAAAGAATTATTTAAAATGATTATTGATAGACATGAAATTAGAAAAAATTATGACAACAAAAAATATTTGGATATCTAATGTACCAACACACAAGATTTAACAACAAAAACAATTTTTTTCAAAAGTTTGGAAATTTAGATTATGTACTTTTGTCCTGTTTGTTGGTCCTTGGATTTATAAGTCTTGCCACAATGTACTCTACTGATGGGGGTGAAATTTTATTTCATACAAGAAGCCACTTCATCAAATTTATTATTTTCTTCTCAATGATGATTATGATTTCATTTATTAATATCAAATTTTGGTTTTCTCTTGGTTATTTATCTTATGCAATTATTTTAGGAATGTTAATTTGGACTATAAATTTTGGTATTACTGCATCGGGATCTAAAAGATGGATTGATCTTTATTTTTTGAACCTTCAGCCATCTGAATTAATGAAAATTTTTATTATTTTATGTCTCGCAAAATATTTTCATAGAATGAAGACACAACATGTGAATTCTTTTTATGCGATTAGTTTTTCATTAATTATTATTTTTGTTCCAATGAGTTTAGTAATTATACAACCGGATTTGGGCACTTCATTACTTATCGCGATAAGCGGTATTATTGTATTGTGGTTTGCAGGGTTAAACCAAAAATATTTTTTTTATTCTTGTTTGTTATCAATAATTTCATTACCGATTATCATTTCTTTTTTAAAACCTTATCAAAAACTTAGAGTATTAACTTTTCTTAATCCAGATAGAGATCCCTTAGGGGCTGGTTATCAGATTATTCAATCTAAAATAGCTGTTGGATCAGGAGGTATTATT
>JACWEH010000024.1 GCA_014653585.1 Pelagibacterales bacterium SAG-MED38
ATAAGCTCCAATAATATATCCATCAATAATTTATCTTTTGCTTTTCCAAATTTAAGTGAAAATGAAAAAAAAGAAATTATAAAACAGATGTGGGCAAATTATGGAAAAATTTTTTCTGAGTATATGTTTATAAAAAAATTTAGAAAAAATTTAGAATTCTCAAATAAAATCCAAGTTGAAAATCAGGAAGAACTCGAAAAAATTAAACATGAAGGTAAGCCAGTAATATTTATATCTGGGCATTTTAATAATTTCGAATTGATGGCAATGTATATTGAAAAGTCAAAAATAGATCTCGCTGCTGTCTACAGACCATTAAACAACATCTTTCTAAATCCAATTATGGAACGTATTAGAAAAAAATATATCTGTAAAAAACAAATTAAAAAGGGAATTTCAGGCACTAAGGAAATTTTAAAAGAATTTAAAAATGGAACCTCTATTGCGCTTATGATGATCTGGAAAAATAATTTCTTTAAATATATTAAAATTATTATTTATTAAAGTTTCTTTAAAACTGGATGCATTTCCAATACCTGAAAATATTATAAATTTATTAGAAAGATTAAATTGATTTTTATTCTTAATAAACACATATGAATTAAATATTTCAATTTTTGGATTAATATTTTTAATTTCTGAATATTTTTCTGAAGAGTTAAAGTCTTTTATTGAAGATTTAAGAAAAACCCCATCATGTTTTGTCAAACTTTGAATTTTTTCTCTTAGAGGACCAGATGGTATTAAAAAGCCATTTCCAATCCAACTTTTACTATCAAAACAAACAAATTTGATGTCATAATCAACCTTATTTTCTTGCAATCCATCATCAAAAATTATTATTTCAAATCCATTTTCAATTGCTTTAGTAATTATGCTACTTCTTTCTTTCGATATAATGAGATTAGATTTTTTTTCGAGTAACATTTCTTCATCTTGTTGATTAGGGTAATTTTTTTTTGCAGTAGCGACTTTAAAATTTAAATTTTTAAGTAATTCATATAATTTTAACGTTGTTGGTGTTTTTCCTGTGCCTCCTAAATAGATATTTCCAACACAAATAGTCTTAATTTTGTCAGATTTTTTTTTTGGGTAGATTTTTAACAAAAAATTATTCAATGTAATTAATAAAGTGATTGGGAATAATAAATAAGCAATATAATTTGGTTTTTTGTAATCCCAAAATTTAGGTTT
Organism: Pelagibacterales bacterium SAG-MED38; assembly: GCA_014653585.1. Next base: position 1,195 of record JACWEH010000024.1, read on the forward strand.
TTGAAAGTTCATTATATTTATTTACTAATTTCTTTATAAGTTTTGTTTAGAATATCTACTCCTACGAGTTGTAAATTTTGAATTATTTTTTTGGATCGGTTTTTTTTCTTTATGGTTTTGTAAAGAACAGATGCCAAGTTTTTTTGATTAATTACTTTGTTAGATATATTTTTTTTTTTAAGAAATTCATAGATTTCCTTAAAATTTGAGATATTTGGACCATGCATTATATTGCATCCATACCTTACAGCCTCTAAAGGATTTTGTCCGCCATGTTTTATTAATGAGCCTCCGAGAAAAACATTTTTACATAATTTATAAAAAGATTTTGTTTTTCCGTATGAATTAACCAAATATACGTCAGTATCAGGACTTATCTTTTTTTTAGGCTCATCTAAGTGAACAGTAAGATTCATTTTAAGAAGTTGATTTTTAATTGATGAAACTCTATCTATATGTCTTGGTATTATAATTGTTAAAAGATTTTTGTATTTTTTCATTAATATCAAATGGGCTTTTCCGCAAATTTCTTCCTCATGATGGTGTGTACTAGACGCACACCACGAATTTCTAGAAAATATAAATTTTTTTAAATTTTTATTTAAATTCATACCTTCATTTTCTGATTGACTATATTTAAGATTACCAATTAGTTTTACATTTTTAGCACCAAGTCTTTTTAAAAAATTTTTAGACTCTTTACTAGATGATAAACACAAATTAAACTTACTAAATATTGAGTTAGCAAATTTTGAAAAAATTATCCATCTATTAAAAGTTTTTTTGGTTATTCGACCATTCAACAAAATAATTGGGATATTTATTTCATAAAGATTATGTAAAGTGTTTGGCCATATCTCCGAGTCAATAAAAAAAACTTTTGAGGGTTTCCAGTAATTAATAAATTTTTTTGATATTAAATTACAATCAATTGGAAAAAACTGATGTATTGTTTTCTTAAATTTAAATTTTTTAATTATATATGAGGAGCTCTTAGTGTTTGAGGTAATTAAAATTTGATTAATTTTTTTGTTTTTTTCAAATTTTTCTATTAACGGTATTATACTCTGGATTTCTCCTACACTCGCTCCATGAAACCATATTAATTTTCCAACGTTTCTTTTTTTTGAAAAAAAACCTAATTTTTCCTTAAATCTTAGGTGATCCTCTTTACCTTTGATTAATCTTATAATGAATATTATTGGTGATAATAACAATAAAAAATTTATTGAAATTTTATAAAAAAAAAACATTACGTTTTTATTTGTTTATCATAAAAGTTTTTATAAATTGATGATCTTGACATTAGATCTTCATGATTTCCTTCAGCCATTACATGGCCTGAGTCAATGACATAAATTTTATCAGAATTTAAAATTGTTGAGAGCCTATGTGCAATTACAATGGTAGTTCTGTTTTTAGTCAGATAATTAATCGCTTTTTGTATTTTATCCTCTGTCTCTGCATCAAGTGAAGAAGTAGCCTCATCAAGTAATATAATCTTACTTTTTTTTAATATTGCTCTAGCAATAGAAAGTCTCTGTTTTTCGCCACCAGACAATCTGATACCATTTTCTCCAATCTTTGTGTCGTATTTATCTTTAAGTTTTTCAATAAATTCAGAAGCAAAAGATAGTTTCGCCGCGTTATATATTTCATCATCAGTTGCATCCATATCCGCATAAGCAATATTATTTTTGATCGTATCATCGAATAAATTAGTATCTTGACTAACAAATGATATATTTTCTCTTAATGAAACTATTTTAGTTTTATATATTGATTGATTGTCTATAGTTATATCACCGTTTTCAGCATCATAAATTCTTGGTATTAAATTTAATATTGTTGACTTTCCACTTCCACTATAACCAACTAAGGCAGTCATTTTTCCACCCAGCATTTTTAAATTAATATTTTTCAGAGTTGTTTTTTTTGTATTTTCATCACTTATATTATCATATGAAAATTCTACGTTTTTAAATTCAATATTTCCCTCGTTTAAATTTAAGTTCTTATCATCAATATTTTTTTTCAATTTTGATTTTTCATCAATAATTGGCAATATTCTTTTTGCTGAAACAAGCCCATTATTTATCACTATATTAAGAGTAGCTAGGGATCTAACTGGCTGATAAGCAAGCATCATAGCGGCTAAAAAAGAAAAAAAATTACTAATATCAATCTGATCTTTCATGATAAGTCTTCCAGCATAATAAATTAAGATAGCTATCACTATTCCAGTCATTGTTTCCATTATTGGTGAAGCTCTTACAAAAACAATTGCCATTTTTTTTGTTTTTTCTTTAACATTATTTAAAAAAACACTTGCTCTATTTTTTTCATAGATTTCTTTTTGAAATATTTTAATTAGTTTATGATTCTTAAAAACTTCGATTAGATATGAGCTTAAAACACCCGCCCATTCCATTTGCTCAAAAGAAACTTTGGTTATTCTTTTTCCAAGAGATCTGGCAGCTAAATAAGCTAAAGGTATCATTATTATTGCTATCAAAGATAGTTCCCAGTTTTGATAAAACATAACACTTAATAAACCAATTAATGTGAGCGTATCTTTAAAAACGTTTAAAATTGCAGTGCTTATCAAGTTTGTTAAATGAGCTACATCGTTTGTTAAATTAGATATAAATTTTCCACTATGTTTGTTGTCAATTAATTTTGTATCTGCATCAATTAAATTATTAAGCATGTTAACCTGAACATCTTTTCTTACTTCTTCTGAAACACCAATCATTATTACTTTAGCAATGTAAAGTGATAGTCCTTTTACAGCAAAAGCGACTACAATTAATATTGGTATAATAATTATTAAGGTTTGATCTCTGTTCATAAAAATCTGTTTAATTGCAGGGTCTAAAAGGTAAGCAATAGAGGAAGTGCTCCCAGCAACTGCAACAGAAAGTAATAAAGCAAAGATAATTTTTTTTAAATGTCTCTTTGTATAATCATGGTAAAGCCTTTTTA
>JACWEH010000025.1 GCA_014653585.1 Pelagibacterales bacterium SAG-MED38
TAAGAAATAAAAAAAAAACTTTAAAAGTTACTGTTGAGGAGATGAGAAATTTTGCATTTACTTATGTGGAAAAATATGCACCATCAAAACAACAGCTTAAAACTTACTTACTAAAAAAATACTTAAAAACTTCAGTACCGAATGTCAAAAAACAAGATGTTAATGATTTAATCGACATTGTTCTTTCTGACTTAGAAAAAAATAGGTTTATTAATGATAAATTTTACTCAGAAAGTAAAGCCAAAAGTATGATCCAAAGAGGTAGCTCAATAAACAAAATTAGAAACTATTTAATAGGTAAAGGAATTAATAGTGAGTATATCAAAGAAACAGTAAACAAAATTCATGATGAAAATTCAGACCAAGACTTTTTTTCAGCAATCAAATTATGTAAAAAAAAAAGAATTGGACCCGCAAGGACAGAAGACAATAGACCTCTATTTTATAAAAAAGACATATCTTTATTAGCAAGAAACGGATTTGATTTTGAAACTTCAAAAAAAGTAATGGAAATCGAAAAAGACGATTTTATAAAAATAGTGAAATTACTTTAGTTTATCTTTCTTATTTTCTTTCACTAAATAATCAATTTTATTTTTTATGTAGTTTTTAACAAAAACAAATATAAGTAAACCAAAAATTGAAACTGAAATAATTATGATTAAAATAACTCTTAGTTGTTCGTCCATTATTGCATATTTTTACTTTTTAAGATTAAACTTGGATTTTTAAAATCTTTTTTTCCATAAAAAATTTCTTTACCATTAAAATCAGTTACACTTCCACCAGAATGTTTTAAAATTGCATGACCTGCAGCAATATCCCATTCCGAAGCTCTTGGCTCTGCAACATAACCATCATACTCGCCAGCAGCAATTACACAAAATTTTAAAGAACTTTTCATTTTGACATACTTTTTAACTTCAAGTTTTTTATATATCTCATTTATTTCTGGCTTAATCTTATTTGAATAGGACACAAACTTTATCTCATTTTTGTCGAAATTTTTTGAGTGATCTAATTTAATTGGTTTTCCATTCATTAATTCAAAAGATAAATCATCTCCATAAGAATAAAACATTCTATTTTTTGCTGGAGCACAAATTAATCCAGCCACAGGTTTTTTTTGAATGATTAATCCAGCATTAATTGTAAATTCATCAAGGTCATTTATATAGTCATAAGTTCCATCTATTGGATCGATTAACCAAAAATTTTCAAGGTTGTTTCGTGATTTATTTTCCGATGTTTCCTCAGACACTATTGGAATATTTGGTGTTAAGTTAAATATTTTTTTGATTAAAATTTCATTGACCTTCAAGTCACCATTACTCACAGGTGTATTGTCAGATTTTATTTCTTTAATAAGGCCTTGTTTTCTCAAATCTAATGAAACTTTTCCAGCATCTAAAAAAGTTTGGACTAAATTCTCAACAATCTTTTTAATATCACTTTGAATCATTTAATTTCTTTAATTCTATATTTTCAGAGTTAATTACTTTTTTACCAACATTTTGAAAATTAACAGTCACTTTATCTTTAATTATTGATTGAACCTGTCCTATTCCCCAATCTTTATTTGCTGGATTAAAAACTTTGTCACCTGGTTCAAAATCGTAAATCATTTAATTTAATTTATATTAGAAATAAGTATAAATACCATCAAATGAATAATAATTTTAACTCTATAGGCCTAAAAAAAAGTCCCTCAGAGACAACAGTAGTTGTAGCAATGTCAGGTGGTGTGGACTCATCTACGGTTGCCGGAATGATGAAAAAAGAGGGTTATAAAGTTATTGGTATAACTTTAAAGCTTTACGATGATGGAAAAGAGGTTGCTACCTCAAAACAATGTTGCTCTGGTCAAGATATTATGGATGCCAAAAGAGTTGCTCAAAAATTAGATATTGAACATAAAATTCTCTATTATCAAAATAAGTTTAAACAGGGAGTGATTGATAATTTTGTCGATAGTTATTTAAAAGGTGAAACACCCATTCCTTGTGTACAATGTAACCAAACTGTCAAATTTAAAGATTTACTTGAAGTTGCCAAAGATTTGAAGGCAGATGCATTAATTACTGGTCACTATGTAAAAAGTGTTACGATTGATAATCAAACAAACATGTACCGAGCAATAGACGAAAATAGAGATCAAAGTTATTTTTTATTTAATACTTCTAGAGAACAATTAAATTATTTAAGATTTCCATTAGGTGGTATGCTTAAAGATGAAACAAGATCTATAGCAAAAAGACTTAATCTTAACGTAGCAGATAAGCCAGACAGTCAAGATATTTGTTTTGTACCTAATGGTGATTATGCTTCGGTAATTCAAAAATTTAGACCTGACTCTTTTAAAAAAGGAAATATTAAAAATTTGGAGGGAGAAGTGGTCGGAGTTCATAATGGAATTATTAATTTTACAATAGGTCAAAGAAAAGGAATAAAAGTTTCTGATAAAGATGCATTATACGTGATAAGGATTGATGCAGAAAAAAATGAAATTATTGTTGGATCAAGAGAAAAACTTGGTAAAAAAGATATCAAACTTAATAATTTAAATTTACTTGTTAACAGAGATGAATTTAAAAATGATATCTTAGTCAAAGTAAGATCAACAGGCAAACTTCTTAAAGGAAAAGTAAACTTTAATAAAGATTTGACAGCTTTAGTGAATTTAGAAGAATTTGAAGATGGAATTTCTCCAGGACAAGCCTGTGTATTTTATAATAAAGATGAATATGGTTTTAAAGTCTTAGGTGGTGGCTGGATAAAAAATTAATTTGACTTTCTCCACATAAAAAAGGTCAATAAATAAAAAGTTATAACTCCAATAAAGTAATTCCATTCTAGAGCATGTTTAAAAAACTTTAATTGAATTCCAAAAAAATCATCACCAGGTAAACTGATAATAGGTATAGTTATAACAGCAACTACAATTAATATTGAAACTAAAATTATTTTAAGACTAAGAACAACTGGATTTATATAATCTTTCAATTTTTCTTTAAAAGACCAAAAAGTTGCTACCAAATAAGCTTGGGCTACTATCTCAAAAACAATGAAAGATAACATCACAACTCTTCTAAAAAGTTTGTATAAATCATTATCAAATTTGATACCTAAAAAAATTGAGTGCACTGTTAAAGCAATTGCTGAGGCAATACCAAAAAAAACAATTTTTTTTATATTTTTGTGATCACTCTTAAAAAAAATAATTATATCTCTGTTAAACAACCAATATTTTATCAATAAGTAAGATGTTAAAAACATTGCGGGCTTAAATACTAACCAAGAAGGATATGGTCTTGCAGTTCTGCTTATAGACGCTCCACCATCAAAGTATGGAAATGTATTGTGGATTATATCTTCTTGATTTGGAAATAAGCTATGAAATTGGGTAACTAATAATAAACAAACATTAACTGCTATAAATGGGACTATAAAAATCCATATACTAATGGACTTTGTCTTTTCAATTGATTTCATCGAAGACTATTTTTTTTTATTTTTTTTTCTTGCTCTTCTTTTTTTTGAGCCCATTTTCCTTCGGCCTCGATGTTTTTTTGGATAACCCATTTTTTCCTCTAATTATAATTTAATTGAAATTATTGGTGGGATATAGCATTGTCCTTAAAAGTTATCAATTTTTTTATGGTTAAATCGTTTAAGACATTTTTAAAACACACTGCTAAAGATTTCCATAATCAGTCTGTAAATCCGCCAGTTGTAAGGGCTTCAACAATTATATTTAAGTCCATGCAAGATAT
>JACWEH010000026.1 GCA_014653585.1 Pelagibacterales bacterium SAG-MED38
TATTAAGAAAACTAAAGTCCCTAAAAAATTATTTGATTTAAATATATTTAAACATTCAGATGGCGAATCTTTTCTAAATTTTTTTAATTGAAAATAGTACATTTGTAAAACAATCATTATTAATGAAATAAAGTATAGTTTACTAAACTCTTCTAAAAATCCTACCAAAATTAAACTTGAGATAAATATTATATAACATAGATATAAAAAAATGATTGGATTAGATTTAAATTTAATCGATGTTGATTTAAGTCCTATAATTTCGTCGTCTTTAATATCTTGAAATCCGTATATAGTGTCGTACCCAAGTGTCCAAAATATGGCTCCAAAATAAAATATTATTGGAGTTAAATTTATGTCATTATTAATTGACGTCCAACCTAAAATTAAGCCGTAATTGAAAGTAATACCTAAAAAAAGTTGTGGCCAGTAAGTGTATCTTTTCATTAAAGGGTAGCTAAATGCTAAGGGCATAGATGCCAGTGCTATTACAATCGTAAATGAATTAAAATTAATAAGAATAAGAAAGGCGATAAAACATAAAAGAACTGAATAAAATATACCGAGCTTTACAGATATTTTTCCCGAAGTTATTGGTCTATTTTTGGTTCTAAAAACTTTTTTATCAAATTTTCTGTCAAGAATATCATTTACTATACATCCCGCAGATCTCATTAGAACAGCTCCTAAAAAAAAAAGTAATAAGTAAAAAAAATAAACATTTAAATCAGATGAAAAATCATATGCCACTGTAAGTCCCCATGAACACGGCCAAAATAATAGCATATATCCTATTGGCTTTTTAAGTCTTGTGAGCTCTGCAAAAAGATTTAATTGGTTCATAAGATTTTACTTGTAAATAACAAAGGCAAGATTGATAATCAAATTGATTCGTATGAATATAGATTATACTGTGACAGCTTTGATGTTTCCCGCAATACCATTGTTGATGGCAGTTTATAGTAATAGATTTCACTCATTAAGCATTCTTGTAAGACAGCTTCATGATGAACATGTTTATGAAAAGCATATACCGCCTGAGTGGAAAAAACAGTTTATAAATTTAAGTGGAAGAATAACCCTTTTAAGATGGACTATCTTGTTTGCTGCTTTCGGCTTTTTATTTAATATGTTAACTGTATTTGCTCTTTACTTGAGCGAAGTTTTTTTAGCGAGGATAATATTTGGCTCATGTTGTCTCTCTATGATTATTTCAATATTATTTTTTATTAGAGAAATTCATATTTCAACAAACGCTCTTAAGCTTCATATGTCCGATATGGATGTAAATGTAGACTAAGGAACTATGACTGCTGGACCAGTTAATAATCTAGACTCTAGATCTTTATGGGCTTGGGCAGCATCTTTTAGTGAGTATTTTTTTGAAATTTCAACATTGATTTTTTTTGATAAGATTGCATCAAAAACTTTTTTTGCTGACTCTACAAGCTCTTCTCTTTTTACAGTATAATGAGCGATAGATGGTCTCGTAAAAAAAAGACCTTTAGCATTTATATCTTTTTTAACATCTATGGTATCAACATAACCTGATGCATTTCCAAATGCTACCATCATTCCCCTTATCTTTAATGTTTCAATCGATCCTTTGAAGGTTTTAATACCAACACCATCATAGACAACGTCAATACCATTTTTACCAACAATTTTTTCAACCTCTTCAACAAAATTTTTTTCAGAATAATTAATTACGTGATGGCAACCATTATTTTTAGCTATTTCCTCTTTAGTTTTTGAACCAACAGTTCCAATAACTTCAGCACCTAATGCATTAGCCCATGGACATAAAATCTGGCCAAGTCCACCTGCAGCAGCATGATATAAAACTTTATCACCTTTTTTTAATGGATACGCTCTATGTAATAAGTATTCTGCAGTAATTCCTTTTAATGTAATGCAAGATGCCACCTCATCAGAGATACCATCAGGAACAGAAACTAGTTTTTCTTCAGGCATTATTTGCTTTTCTGAATAAGCTCCAATAGGCATTGATGCATGAGTAACTCTATCACCAACTTTAAATAATTTTACTTCAGATCCAACTTCTTGAATTACTCCACAAGCCTCAAGTCCAATACCACTAGGTAACGGGATAGGATAAAGGCCTGTTCGATGATAAATATCTATAAAATTTAGACCAATTGATAAATTTTTAATCATCACTTCTTTTGGTCCAGGCTTTCCTAATTCTACATCTTTAATAACCAAAACATCTGGTCCACCAAATTTATCTATTTGAACTGATTTCATTATCTACTTTACAAATGTACCACTATGATAATCCTGAACAGCTTGCAAGATCTCTGCTTTAGTGTTCATTACAAATGGTCCACCTCTAGCTATTTCTTCATTTATAGGTTTACCAGAAATGACCAAGAATTTTGCGTCAGTTTGTGATCTGACTTTTAAATCCTCACCTTTCGATAGTAAGATCAAAGTACTATCCTTAACTTTTTCATGTTTTTTTTCACCTATTTTGATTTCTCCTTTTATGAGGTAGATAAATGTATTGTGCGTGGATGGAAGACTAAATTTAAAATCTTTTTTTTTATCTAATTCAACATCAAAATAAACGGGCTCAACATTATGCCCTTTAACTGGACCTTCAGCTTTTTCAAATTTGCCCGCAATAACTTTTACTTGTTTATCATCATCTTTATGAACACTCATTTTATCTGCATCAATATAAATATATTCTGGTTTACTCATCTTTAATTTTGCCGGCATATTTATCCACAATTGAAATCCATGAAGTTTTCCCTCTTTCATAGCAGGCATCTCAGAGTGAATAATTCCACTTCCTGTCTTCATCCATTGAACATCACCAGCAGTCATTTTACCTTTTCCGCCAGTACTGTCTTCATGCTCAAAATCACCAGCGAGCATATAAGTGACAGTTTCAATTCCTCTGTGGGGATGTGGAGGAAACCCAGCAATATAATCCTCACTATTTTCTGAACCAAATTCATCTAGCATCAAGAAAGGATCGAAATAATTTGGTTCAACACCAATACTTCTTTTTAATTTGACTCCAGCTCCATCTGATGCTGGAATAGGATCAATAATATTATTTACTTCAATATTTTTCATAAGATTAAAATAGTAGTTCTATTTTGATTTGCAATATTACTTTTTGTTATGCGAGCCATCACAAAAAGGTTGATCATTTGTTTGTTTACATGCACAAAAAAATACTTTTTTTGTTAATTCGGCTCTA
>JACWEH010000027.1 GCA_014653585.1 Pelagibacterales bacterium SAG-MED38
TAAATTGAAAGCGCCTGAATTATCGAGTAAACTAAAAGAATCAATGATTTCTGGCACGAAAAAACAGGCTGGGAAATTTAGTATCAAAGAGCTTGAGGAACAAAGAGATTTATTTTTGATTGAAATTATGAAAACTTTAAATAAAAATCAAAAGAATATGTTTCCAAATTGGGACAAAAAATATAACAAATTTAAATAAGCTATGAGTCAAAATCTATCTATATCATCATTGAAACGTAATGGAAAATCAATACTTGTTGATTGGAGCGATGGTGAACAAAGTAAATTTAATTTTTTATGGCTAAGAGATAATTGTCCATCAGAAGTTCATCCAACCGCAAGAGAGAGAACTTTTAACCTTTTAACGGTTACAGATGATATTCACCCAAAGTCTTATAAGATAAATGATAGAGGGGCGCTTGAGATTGAATGGAGTGAAGGTGATCATACAAGCTACTATGATAGCGATTGGCTAAGACATAATTGCTACACACTTAAAAGTAAAAAAACTTATATTTCGCCATATTTTCTATGGGATCATAGTATAGAATCTAATTTTGAAGACATTCAAATAGACTATAAAGAAATTATTAGTGGAGATGATGGAATTAAAAAGTGGCTTGAGCAGCTTCACTACAAAGGTATTTCTATTGTTAAAAATGCACCTACGGATAAGGAGTCTGGTTTTGATGTAATTGCTAATATTAGTCACCACAGAGAAACATTTTTTAAAACACCTTTTGAAGTTATTGATATTCCTAATCCTAACAATTCTGCTTATACCGCAGCTGCATTAAGGAACCATTTAGATCTTCCATACTATGAAGTAGCACCAGGATACCAATTTTTGCATTGCTTGATCAACAATGCTTCTGGAGGCGAGTCTGTCGCAGTAGATGGATTCAAAGTTGCTAGTTACATGAAAGCAAATTATACAGAATATTTCGAAACTCTCTTGGAAACGCCTGTTAAATTTGTAAATAGAGATTATACTTCAAATGCTATAAGGGTAATGCATAAACCTCTATTCTCTCTAGATCATAATAATGATTTTAACGACATAAGGTTTAGTGTTGCCTATATGGGAGTTATGGACTGTGGCCCCAACCAAATGGATAAGTTTTACGAAGCTTACAGAAAACTAATCGCTTTACTTCACGATCCTAAATTTGAAATAAATTTCAGACTTAAAGCTGGGGATATATTCAGCTTTAATAATAGACGGGTACTTCACGGTCGAAAAGAATACGATGCTAATTCTGGTGAGAGACACTTGCAGGGATATTATATTGATAGAGATGAAATAATAGGAAGGCTTAATTTTCTAAATAAAATTAATCCTTAGATTTTCTTAAGATTTCAGCAATATTATTCTTGGAAATTACACCAACAAAATTCTTTTCACTATCAACGACATTCAGACCCGACTCACTTTCTAGCATAGCTGGTAGACAGTTTTCTATACTTTCATCGATCATTACCGATGGATTAGACTCATTCTTATTTCCATCTGCGTTCATTATAGATCCAATTTTCAAAACTTTAATTCGATTCACATCTTTAACAAAATTAGAAACATAATCATCAGCGGGATTGAGTAGTATTTCTTCGGCGATACCATCTTGAACAAGTTTCCCACCATTTAGGATAGCAATTCTATCTCCTAATCTAAGAGCCTCATCTAAATCATGAGTTATAAAAATAATTGTTTTTTTTAGATTTTTTTGCAAATCTAGAAGCTGGTCTTGCATATCAGTCCTTATAAGTGGGTCTAGTGCGCTAAATGCTTCATCCATTAATAAGATATCAGGATCTATAGCAAGTGCTCGGGCCAGCCCAACTCTTTGTTGCATGCCACCTGATAATTGATTTGGAAATTTATTTTCAAATCCTGTGAGTCCTACTTTTTCAATCCAATACATTGCTTTATCCTTTGACTCAGATTTGTCTAAATTTTTTATACTTAGTCCAAATTGAACATTGTCCAATATGTTATGATGGGGAAAAAGAGCAAATCTCTGGAATACCATTCCCGTTTTATTTCTTCTAAACTCAAGTAAATCTGCTTTATTCAGTTTAGTTATATCTTCTCCATCAACCAATACCGTTCCTTCTGTTGGTTCTATCAAGCGATTAATATGACGAATAAGTGTCGATTTTCCTGAACCAGATAAACCCATTACAACTTGAATCGACTGTTCCTTTATATCAAGATTTATATCGTCCAGTCCCAATACATGATTGTATTTCGCGAGGAGTTCATCTTTATCAATCCCACCTTTTACTTTATTAGTGTACTGTCTTGCCCTAGGACCAAATATTTTATACAAATTTTCAATTTTGATTTTAATTTCACTCATTTGCGCCTGCTCTATGCTGTTGCATTCTTTTCCCATAAGATTGAGATACTCTATCAAAAATAATAGCCAGTGCTACGATGGCTAAACCATTAAGTAATCCCATCGTAAAGTATTGATTTGTTATTGCCTTTAAAACTGGTTGGCCAAGGCCCTTAACACCAATCATTGAAGCGATAACAACCATGGCTAGCGCCATCATGATTGTTTGGTTAATCCCAGCAAAAATTGTGGGCAAGGCTAAAGGGAGCTGTACTCGAAATAATTTTTGCATCCTGTTAGCCCCAAAAGCGTCAGCTGCTTCTAAGACCTCTTTATTGACTTCTCTTATTCCTAAGTCAGTGAGTCTAATCACTGGAGGTATGGCATAAATTATTACAGCCAATAAACCGGGAATTTTTCCAATACCAAGTAACATAACAACAGGAATGAGGTAAACAAAGCTAGGCATAGTTTGCATAACATCTAAGATGGGGGTAATCATTGCTCTCGCTCTATCGCTACCAGACATAAGGATACCAACAGGAATTCCGAATCCAATGGTCAGTGCAGTACAAACACCAATGATACTCACAGTAGACATAGTATCATCCCACATTCCAAAATATCCTATGAACAAAAACGCAAATAATGATCCAATAGTTAGATAAATACTTCTACTTCCTAGGTATACCAAGCCAAGTAAAGCAAATATTACAAGTGGCCATGGTGAATTATGAAGAAGCTTTTCAAACCAAACTAAAAAATAAAGAACTGGATCAAAAACAGCTTCAATAGCATCTCCATATTTTGCAGAAAAATTCCGATAAGCGCCATCAACTGACTTTTTAAAAAGT
>JACWEH010000028.1 GCA_014653585.1 Pelagibacterales bacterium SAG-MED38
TCTTCGTTTACTGTCTTTATACTTTTAAAGGCATCACCCCATACACATTTTACAGAATTTTTTTCCGTGGATTTTTTTCCAATATCACCAAGGTGTTTATTGCAAACTTCCACAACTTCTGGATCTAATTCATACCAATCTATAAAATTAAACTTTTTTGAAATACATTCCCTTGCAATACCACCATCACCACCACCGATTATTGCTGCTTTCTCGTTTTTTTTATTTAATTTCAGACCTGCGCCTACAAAAGTTGAGCTATATAAATGTTCATCTGATTCAGCAACTTGTATTTCACCATCGATAAATAGAGATTTTCCAAATTGTTCTAACTCTAAAATTTCAATGTGTTGACCAACTTTTGATTTAAAATCTTCTAGAACTTCATTGACTACATATGATTTTTGTAATCCAGGTGAACTATAAATGTCATGGTAAAGAGATCTGGTATCTCTATTAAATTCTTTTTTAACTATACGCTTATGTTCAAATTCTTTTTTAACAATATCGATTGCTACTGATGGGCTTATTTTTCCACAAGTAAAAAAATCAAAACTAATTATTCCATTTTCTGGAAATGTATGAAAACTGATATGACTTTCAGCTAATAAAGCTAAGATAGTAAAACCTTGAGGTTCAAATTTATATTTTGAAATATTTAAGATAGTTACATTAGCTGCTTTAGCTATTTTATGTATAACTTTTTCAAAGACTGAAGGATCGTACTCTTTTGTAGTACCTATAATATCTAAAGTAATATGCTCCCCAACTTTAATCATTTTACCCTTTTTTATAGTTTTTAGCCTTATCTAAAACTTTTTTCATTTCCTCTAATGAAAGAATTTTAGGTTCACCTAACCTTAGAGCAATAATGTATTGATGACAAATGTTTTCTATCTCTTGTGCAAGTTCAAATGCATCCTCTAAATTTTTACCAAAAGCAACCTGACCATGATTAGACATTAAACATGCGCTTCTATTCTCTAAAGCTTTGATAACATTTTTAGATAACTCTTCAGTTCCAAAAGTCGCGTATTCTGCACATTTAATGTCATCTCCTCCTGCAAGAGCAATCATGTAATGAAAAGGCGGAATAGGTTTTCCATGTGAAGATACAGCTGTTGCGTGTGGAGAATGAGCGTGAACAATGGCGTGTGCTTCTTTTTTATTTGCATAAATATCTCGATGAAATCTCCATTCAGATGAAGGTTTGTTCGTGGAGTTATTTTCTTCTTCTTCATTTAAACCCATAAAAACAATATCTTCAGGTTTTAGTGACTCATATTTTTTTCCTGATGGAGTAATTAAGTATCCCCCTATATCATCCTCCGTTACTCTCAATGATATATTGCCAGATCTTAAAGGTGAAAGGTTTGTAGAATTTAATTTTAATGAATACTCAATAATTTGATTTCTTTGATCTAAATTCTTCATTTAAATAAATCTTTAAGTCCTTTTTCCGATGCTTCACACACACCTTTTTCTGTGATTAAGCCTGTTACATATTTTGCAGGTGTTACATCAAAAGCCAAATTCATAGCTTTACTTTTTTTTGGATAAATTTGTATTTTCTTTATATCTCCTTTTTCATCTAAACCTTCTATGTGTGATAATTCTTCTGAATTTCTCTCTTCAATAGGAATATCTTTATGATTTTTGATATTCCAATCAATTGTTGAACTTGGTAGTGCAACATAAAAAGGAATCTTGTTGTCATGAGCTGCTAGTGCTTTAAGATAAGTTCCAACTTTATTACAAACATCTCCATTTGCTAAAGTTCTGTCTGTTCCAACAATACACATGTCAACTTTACCTCTTTGCATTAAAATACCACCTGTATTATCTGCAATAATTGTGTTTTTAATTCCTTCTTCATTTAATTCATAAGAGGTAAGATTTGCTCCTTGATTTCTTGGTCTTGTTTCATCTGCCCACACATGGACGGGAATCCCTTTTTTGTGTGCATGATAGATTGGAGAGGTTGCGGTCCCCCAATTTATTGTTGCAAGCCAACCTGCATTACAATGAGTTAATATATTAACTGTATCTTTTTTTTTATTATAAATTTCTTCAATAATTTTTAGTCCATTTAATCCAATATTTTCACAAAATTTTACATCCTCTTCACAGATATCTTTTGCTTCATTCAATGCTATTTCTAAGATTTTGTCGCTATTAACACCTGATAATTTATTCAACATTCTATCAACAGCCCACTTTAAATTTATTGCTGTTGGTCTTGTGCTAATCAAATCTTCTGCAGATTTCTTTAAAAAAGTTTGGTCATGATTTTCAATTACAGCTAAAACCATCCCAAAAGCTGCTGTAGCTCCTATTAAAGGTGCACCTCTTACCTCCATTACTTTAATTGCATTTAATGAGTCCTTAACAGTTTTAAGATCTTTAATAATAAATTGGTGTGGAAGTTTTGTTTGATCGATAATTTTTACAACATTATTTTCAAACCAAATAGTACGATATTCTTTTCCTTCTATTCTCATTGATTTAAAACTCTACCAGCAATAGTTTTAAGTTTTTCTATTGTCTTTTTTGTTCTTTTTTCAGGTGAACTAATAATAGCTACATCCAAACAATTATTGGTTGGGTCATCAGGATCAATGTGATTTTCAAAATTTTCTATTAAATTTTTAATCATATTTTTCGCTTTAGCAGCATTACCTAATAGAACTTTTACTACTTGTTGAACATCAACATTTTCGTGGTCTGGGTGCCAACAATCATAATCGGTAACCATTGAAACAGATGCATATCTTATTTCTGCCTCTCTTGCTAATTTTGCCTCTGGCATATTGGTCATTCCAATAACATCAGCTTTCCAAGATCTATATAAATTTGACTCTGCTAAAGTTGAAAATTGAGGTCCTTCCATGACAACGTACGTCCCATTTCTTTGGTATTCAATTTTCTCTTTTTTTATTGCCTCTTCACAAGCATTCATTAGACCTTTAGATGTTGGATGAGCCATAGAAACATGAGCA
>JACWEH010000029.1 GCA_014653585.1 Pelagibacterales bacterium SAG-MED38
CAAAAATACCATTTAAACCTAGGTGTATCATTTAATAAAAAAAAAATTTTTAAATACCTAGAGAAAAAAAATACTTAATAAGAATAAAATAAAAAAAGGAGATTTAATTTTAGCTGTTCCATCTAGTGGTTTACATTCAAATGGTTTTTCACTGGTAAGACAAATATTAAAAGTAAAAAAAATAAATATAAAAAAAAATCCCTTCCTTAAAAAAGAATTAATAAAGCCAACCAAAATTTATGTAAAAGAAATCTTAGGTCTAATTAAAAAAAATTTATTAAATGGTTGTGCTAATATTACTGGTGGTGGATTAGCTGATAATATTGTTAGAATTATCCCAAATAACTTATGTGCAGAAATAGATTTGAATAAAATTAAACCTCTCAAAATTTTTAATTGGCTTAAGAAGAATAAAATCAGTGATAAAGAAATGCTCAAAACTTTTAATTGTGGAGTTGGATTTTGTTTAATAATCAATCCTAAAAACATAAAAAAAATTGATAAATTTTTTTTAAAGGAATACAAACCTTATATTATTGGAAAAATTTCTAAAAATATAAATAAAGTAAGTCTTAATGGTAAAGTTAACTGGCTATAAAAAAATTAAGACTGCAGTTTTTATTTCTGGCAATGGAAGTAATTTAAAGTCTTTAGTAAAATTTTCTAAAATAAGAAAATCACCGATTTCTATTAATTTAATAATTTCTGATAATCCTAAGGCAAAAGGTTTAAAGTTTGGAAAAATAAACAAGATAAAAAAAAAAGTGTTTAATTTTAAGAAAAAAAATAACAACGAAAATCTAATACTTTCCTCTCTAAAAGAGAATGAAATTAAAATGATATGTTTAGCAGGATTTATGAAGATTTTATCAAAAAATTTTATTACTAAATTTAAAGGTAAGATTTTAAATATTCATCCTTCATTACTTCCTAAATATAAGGGATTAAATACTCATCAAAGAGTTCTAAATAACAATGAAAAATATTCAGGGTGCACTGTTCATTTTGTGAATTCGAAATTAGATTCTGGAAAAATTGTTTTACAGAAAAAAGTGAAAATTTCAAAAAATGAGAGTAAGAGTTCCCTTGCCAAAAAAGTGCTCGTTCAAGAACACAAGCTTTATCCAAAAGCTATTTTAAAAGTATTTAATCTTTGAAAAAGAAATCAATTTCTAATTTAGCATTATCAACACTATCAGACCCATGCACAGAATTTTTATCAATTGAAATTCCGTATTTTTTTCGGATAGTTTCGTCTTTTGCCTCTTTTGGATTTGTAGCCCCCATGAGCTCTCTGTTTCTCTTAACTGCATTTTCTTTTTGAAGAACCATAACAATTATAGGACCCGAAGAGAGGTATTCACATAAATCATTAAAAAATAGCTTTGTTTCGTGAACTTTGTAAAATTTCTCAGCCTCAGACTTTTCAATTTGAATTTTTTTTTCTTTAATAATTTGGAAGCCTTTATTCTTAAACATTTCTTTAATTTCACCTTCAAGATTTCTTTCTACTGCGTCTGGTTTGATAATAGATAAAGTTTGCTCGATATTACTCATAGAAGTCCTCTATAAGTTTGTTTAATAATCTGACACCATAACCTGTTGCGCCTCCAGAATTTAAGGCTCCGCCGTATTTAGAGAAAGCCATACCAGCAATATCTAAGTGTGCCCAAGGTGTTTTATTTAATATAAACCTTTGTAAAAATTGAGCTGCAGTTGTTGAGCCAGCTCCACCAATATAATTAATATTCTGCATATCTGCATTTTTTGATTCGATTAGTTTATCATAATTCTTATTTAGAGGCATTCTCCAAACTTTTTCCTCAACATGTTTCCCTGACTCAATAAGTTGATTAGATAACTTATCATCATTAGAAAATAAACCTGCATATTCAGAACCTAACGAAACAATTATTGCTCCAGTTAAAGTTGCTAAATCAACTATAAACTTAGGCTTAAACTTTTCTTCTGTATAAGTCAGAGCATCAGCAAGTACTAATCTTCCCTCTGCATCTGTATTTAAAACTTCTACTGTTTTTCCACTATATGACTTTAAAATATCGCCTGGTCTAAGAGCATTACCTCCTGGCATGTTTTCAACTAATCCTACTACTCCTACTGCATTAATTTTTGCTTTTCTTAAAGCTAAACTTTTCATTAATCCAACTACAACTGCAGAGCCAGCCATATCATATGTCATATCTTCCATAAATTTTGCAGGCTTTAAAGATATTCCGCCAGTATCAAAACAAACTCCTTTTCCAACAAAAGCTAAAGGCTTAGATTTATTTTTTAAACCGTTCCATTCCATTGTAACTAAATAAGATCCTCTAATACTTCCTTGACCAACCCCAAGTAATGTGTTCATACCTAATTTCTTTAATTT
>JACWEH010000003.1 GCA_014653585.1 Pelagibacterales bacterium SAG-MED38
AAGAAAATCAATCACCTTTTTTACTTCATGATTTTTAACTAGTTTTTTTTCACTAATAAAATTGTCGTGATTTATGCCAAGACTATTAAGGTTTTTTTTAATTAAGATAAGCGCTTCATTAATTGATAATTCGGTAAGTTTTTCGGAAATATTATCAAAATTTTTTAAATCAATATCTTTATTGGAGTTCAAAATGTTTTTTGCAAAATCGATTAGATAATCACCAGGGTATAAATCTTCATTATTGGGGAATGGTTCTTTTAAAGTGATTTCTCGCATTCTAAAGTAAACTGATTTTGTAAAGTTAATAATTTGATTACCATAGTCATTTACATAATATTCTCTTGTAACTTTGTGATTATTAAACAATAGAATATTAGCGATTACATCACCTAAAATTGCTCCTCTACAATGACCAACGTGCAGTGGTCCTGTAGGATTAGCAGAAACAAATTCTATTAGATAATTTTTCTTTTTATCTTTTTTATTAATTCCGTAAGTTTTAAAGTTTTCAATAATTTCTTTAATGAAGTTAGTCCAAAAAATTGGTTTAAATTTTAAGTTAATAAAACCAGGTTTTACAATATTCGCTTCCTCAATATAATCATCTTTTGTCTTAATTAATTTAGCGAGATCATCAGCTAAATCCATTGGTGACTTGTTATTAATTTTTGATAAAACCATTGCAACATTTGTTGAAATGTCAGAATTAAATTTTTTTGGAGGTAATTCTGTATTTATACCTTCTAAAGTATCTGGTAAAATTAATTCGCCCTTATCGGAAAGGTTCAAAATAATTATTTTAATTTTTTCTAAATATTGGTCAAAAATATTCATTTAAAATTCTTGTGAAGGTTGATTGCATATCTATCAGTCATTCCTGAAATAAAATCTGAAATAGCTCTGTACTTATCTTTGGAAAGTTGTTTTTTTGAAATAAATTTTCTAGGATTTAATTTAATTTTTTTAAACAATCTTTTTACAATTAATTTACCCTTATTATTTTTTTTAAGTACCTCCTTATTA
The DNA here is from genome assembly GCA_014653585.1 of Pelagibacterales bacterium SAG-MED38. The sequence goes on from JACWEH010000003.1 coordinate 1,027, forward strand.
TTATACATTTTAATTTTTAAAAAGTATCTAATTTCATTATCAGAATTTTTAATATCATCGGAAAAATCAACTATCAAAGAGGATGTTTTATTTATGTCTTTCAAATTTTTAATATTACTATCAACCAAATTTTTTTTTGTATTCTTAATTAAATCTTTTATCATTAAATCAATTGAGTCTCTTACAATTTGATATGTTGCAACTTTGTAATTTTGTTTATTTATTTTTCTTTTATATTTTTTGTAAATATCTTTAAAAAAATTAATTTCCATTAATTCCTCTAATTTGAATAAATTTGCATTTATTCCATCTTGAATATCATGATTATTGTAAGCTATATCATCTGAAATGGCAGAAATTTGAGCTTCTATCGATGGATAAGTATTAAAATTAATCATATTCTTAAATCTTTTAATCCCAATTAAGCTATCAACCAAATCTAAATCGTCTACTGGTCCATTATGTTTTAAAAGACCCTCTAAAGTTTCAATGGATAAGTTTAACCCATTAAATTTCAGATACTTATTTTCTAAAAACATTACAATACGTAATGTTTGTAAGTTATGGTCAAAACCTCCATGCTCTTCCATACATTCGTTTAAAGCATCCTCGCCTGCATGACCAAAAGGCGTATGTCCTAAATCATGTGCAAGACTTAAGGTTTCAGCTAAATCTTCATTTAAATTTAGGTATCGTGTTATAGATCTTGCTATTTGAGCAACTTCCATAGAATGAGTAATTCGAGTTCTATAGTGATCCCCTTCAGTATTCACAAATACCTGTGTTTTATGTTTTAGTCTTCTAAAGGAGGCACTGTGAATAATACGATCTCTATCCCTTTGAAACGGACTTCTATATTTTGTTACTGATTCTTTAAATATTCTACCTTTACTTTTAAATTGACCAATTGGTGAGTATTTTTTCATCCTTTAAAATAAAATTATAAGTATTATATTAGTAATACCAATGATCACTGATGATAAAAGAAATTAAATTTACTGAAAAAGCCCTTAAACAGATCAATGTTTTGCTATCAAAAAAAGATAAAGGATCTTTTTTTAGAATCGCTATTAAAGGTGGTGGTTGTTCAGGCTTCCAATATGAATTTACTTTTGACAACGAGAAAGCAACTGATGATTTAAATTATGAAAATATCTTGATAGATAAAACATCTGCTGATTTATTAAAAGGGTCGGAAATAGACTATGTTTCCGAATTAATTGGAGAACAATTCAAAATAACTAATCCACAAACCAAATCATCTTGTGGTTGTGGTGTTTCCTTTTCTCTTTAATGATTATTTCCTCGTGGAATGTGAATTCTGTTCGAGCACGTATTAAAAACATCAAAAGTTATTTATTAAAATATAAACCTGATATTTTAATGATTCAGGAAATTAAGACAGAAGATGTAAATTTTCCATATGATGATTTTTCCTCAATGGATTATGAAAGTCATGTGTTTGGTCAAAAAAGCTATAATGGTGTTGCAATAATTTCAAAAAGAAAATTGAAGAATATCAAAACAGATTTAATCAAAGATAAGCTAAAACAATCAAGAATAATTTCAGCTGAACTTGAACACAAAAAGAAAAACATTCAATTAATTAACATTTATACGCCAAATGGTAATCCTGTTGATACCGAAAAATATGATTACAAAAAAAAATGGCTTGATGATTTAATTAAACAATTAAAAGCTTTGACTAAAAAAAATCAAAATATAATTCTTGGTGGTGATTTTAACATTATTCCAGCAGCAGAAGATGTCTATAATCCAAAAAGCTTTGAGGACGACGCTCTATTTAAATTAGAAATAAGAAAAAAATTAAGAGAAATGATTAATCTAGGTTTTAATGATGTTTATAGACATTTTAATGAAACTAAAGAAGGATATACTTTTTGGGATTACATGAGAGGTGCATGGCAAAAAAACAATGGAATGAGAATAGATCATTTTTTAGTTTCAAATTCTTTAATAGACCAAGTTAAAAGTATTAATATTAATAAAGATCCAAGGGACCGTGAAAAACCTTCAGACCATACCCCAATAGAAATTACTTTAGCTTAAAGATTTTATTTTATTAACCAGCTTTTCATTAGATACTATCTATGTTTTTTTTTCAAATCTTTTTTTAGATCTTCGTGGTCACCAACTACTGTGTGATATCTGCTTTTTGTGACATATTTTTCTAAAAAAGGAACTGCTAATAATGGAAGAAAACCACCTATAACAATTCCATATGCAGCACTTTTTAAATCTGGGTCAGCTAAAGCTGCTATAAAGTCTGCAATGATATGAGCTAAAACTATTCCAACGATACCAGCGATTGCACCATTAGAGAGAATTTTAAGAAATCTATTAATACTCCATCCAGTATAAAATCCAATTAAAGGTATTAATGTGTGAATAAAGCCAAAAGTTGCTCCTCTTAAAATGCTATGTTCTTCTATTAGTTCTTCCATAAAGTGAAGAAACTCTGGTAATTCATGTGAATGACCTTCTGCTGCTCTAACAAATGTAAAACCAAAAATACACATTGTTAAAGTTAAAAAACTTATTTTTTTCATTAATTACACTCCTTACAAGTAGTTAAAACTTCCATGTTAAATGTGTTAAAATCATATTTTTTTACGTTGTTTTTTTTAAACAAATTTTCAAAAAGACTAGATTTTAACTCCTCCGTGTCTCCACATTTTTTACATATGGCGATTGCTGTACTGTGATTTTTTGAATGTAAATGATTGCACAGCATAAAAGTTCTTGTTTGATTAGATTTATGAATTCGTTCTTCTTCTATTAGGCTATCAAGAGCTCTATAAACTGTCATTGGTTGTGTTTTTTTAACCTTTTGAAGCTTATCTAATATCTCATAAGCAGTTAAATGATTTGAAGATTTTTTAATAATATTAAAGACTAATTCTTTATTTGACATATTGTTACGTTATAACATCACAACAATAAGTCAAGAAAAATGATATAGTATTTATCTATGATTCTATTCATTGCTAAAGTTATTGGTGCTGCTCTAATTATTGCCTTTGCGAGCTGGTTATCTGGACAAAATCCGAAATTAGCTGGATTTATTATAGCTCTTCCACTTGTATCGCTTATAGCTATCGCTTTTTCTTACTATGAGCATAATGATTTAGAAAAAACAATTCTTTTTACTAAGAGCATACTGGTGGCGGTACCTGTGAGTTATTTATTTTTTTTACCATTCTTTTTTTCAAAATCTTTAAATATGAATTTTTTTCTGATGTATGGTGCGGGATTAGGTTTGTTGATTATCGGTTTTTTTATTCATAAATATATAACTAATTTTCTTTAATACATTTAATCTCTAATAAACTCGTACAAATAATATTTAATAAAAGTTATTCTACTATTAAGGTATCTTTAGATCCGCCACCTTGAGAACTATTTACAATTGTGCTTCCTTTTCTAAGTGCAACTCTTGTCAGACCACCAGTTGTAACATAGCTTGTTTTACCACTTAAAACGAAAGGTCTTAAATCTAGATGTCTAGGTTCTATGTTTTTTTCAGTGATAGTTGGCGCTGTTGATAAAGTTTCTAAAGGTTGTGCAATATATTCCCTTGGATTTTTTTTAATTTTTTGTGCTACTTCTTCTCTCTCTTTTGTGGAAGCCTTAGGACCTATCATTATCCCATACCCACCTGAAGCATTAGCTGGTTTTACAACTAATCTAGACATATTTTCTAATACATACTCTCTTTGTTTTTTGTCATGACACAAATAGGTTTCAACTTGATTCAATGTAGGTTGCTCACCTAAATAATAAACAATCATCTTATTTACATATGAATAAACTACTTTATCATCAGCTACACCTGTCCCTATTGCATTAACAATACCTACATTTTTTTTCAACCAGCATTTAAAAAGTCCTGGAACACCAATTAAAGAGTCTTTATTAAAGGCTTTAGGGTCTAAGAAATTATCATCTAGTCTTCTATAGATGCAGTCAACTTTTAAAGGACCTTTTACAGTTTTCATGTAAACCATATCGTTTTCTACAAAAAGATCTTTTCCCTCTACCAATGCAATACCCATTTGCTCAGCTAAAAAAGAATGTTCAAAGTAAGCAGAATTATAAATACCTGGTGTTAATACTACCATGTGTGGATGAGCAGTTTTTTTAGGTATACATTCATTCATACAATTAAAAAGTTTGTTAGTATATTGATGTATTGATGCAACTTTATATCTAGTAAAAAGTTCAGGAAAGACATCTCTCATAACCATTCTGTTTTCAAGCATATACGAAACTCCTGAGGGTACCCTAAGATTATCCTCCAAAACTAAATAATCTCCATTTTTATTCCTAATTAAATCTACTCCAGATATATTTGCCCAAGATTTATATTTAGGTGAAAATCCTTCACATTCTTTAACATAATAGGGTGAATTAAAAATAATTTCTCTAGGTATGACATTATCTTTAAAAATTTTCTTTTGATTATAAACATCATCAATAAACAAGTTTAAGGCTTTAACTCTTTGTTTCAGACCTTTGGTTACTTTGTTCCATTGTGCTTTTGGTATAATTCTTGGAATTATATCTAGGGGCCATTTTTTTTCCTCCGCCCTATTGTTAGCAGCATAAACTCTAAAATTAATCCCTCTAGCACTTATTGTGCTTTGGCAATTTTTTTCAATTTCTTGAAGTTTATCTTTTCCGTATCTTTCTAAAATATTCGAAATTATAACCGCATGTTTTCGTAGTTTATTTTCACTAGTAAAATACCCATCGTATGCTTTTGTAGCATTGTAGTTATCCCAGAGTTTCCCCGCCATACAACAATTCTTTAATAATTAACCTAAATATTCAAATGCGTTATAGTTATATCAGATATGCTTGATTTTAAATATATGATAGATAAATAAGGTTTATTAATAGTTATGACTTATTGTGTTGGTATTAAAGCTCAAGACGGAATTGTATTTGCATCAGATTCTAGAACAAACGCTGGATTAGACAATGTTAACATTTATTCAAAAATGTTTGTTCATGATGTTGGTGATAGAAGTGTCATTATAGTTACTTCTGGAAACTTAGGCACATCTCAAGCAGTATATAAATCTATTGAAAATGATCTTAAAGGTGACAGTGGAACAAATTTAAATACTTGCAAAGATTTTGATCAAATAGCATCCTATATTGGATCATTAAATATTAAACATTCAGCCCCAAAAGGAATAAACACAGACACAGTTTTATTAGGTTCCTCTTTTTTACTTGGTGGTCAGATCAAAGGTCAACCATTAGAATTGTACTTAATATATTCGCAAGGAAATTATATTAAGCCAGCTGATAGCAAACCTTATCTAGTTATTGGTGAAGTAAAATACGGTAAACCTATTTTGGATAGAGTTATAAAACCAAGCGTATCTATTGGTGATGCATCAAGATGTGCTTTGATTTCAATGGACTCAACTTTAAAAAGTGATTTAACAGTTGGCCCTCCTATTGATTTTGCTGTCTATAAAAAAGATGAATATAAAATTGCCTCACAAAAATGCTTAAATATTACTGATACTGAATATTCCAAGGTTTGTGATCAATGGTCGGATGGAATCTTTAAAATTTTTGACTCTTTTCCAAGATTTGATTGGGAAAACAATAAATAAGATTATTTTTCCTATAAACTGTAATAAATTCTTAACATAACTGAAATAATAACAACAAAAGGGGATTTTATGTTTTTAAAAAAATATCTAAAGTGGATTAGTACGTTTTTAGTTTTAGTGGGAATACTTCTTACAAATTTAAATATATATCCGTTAAATATATATTTTCATGGATTAGGAGTTGTTGGATGGACTATCGCTGGATTTGTTAGCAAAGATAAAGCGATATTAACTAACTTTGGATTACAAATTCCATTGTTTGTAATTGGTATTTATAAAGTTATTTTTTAAATGAAGAATATTTTGTTTGTATGCACAGGTAATTCAGCAAGAAGTATTATTGCTGAAAGTATAATAAATAATGAGTATGACGATATGTATAAGGGTTTTAGTGCCGGAAGTAATCCAACAGGAAAAATTAATGAAGATGTGAAGAATTATTTATTATCAAAACATTATGATCTTTCAAATTATAGATCTAAAAATTTTAATGAGTTCGTTAATAATCATATTAAAATGGATTATGTGATTACAGTTTGTAATAATGCCAATAACGAAGTCTGCCCTATTTGGCCAAATAAAGATCAAATAATTCATTGGGATATAGAGGATCCTGTCAAATTACTTGATGAAACAAACGACTTAAATAAAAAAGATGAAATAATAGAAAAAGTTTACAATAATATTCATAAAAGAATAAAGGAACTGCTTTATGAAAAATAAAAGCCGCTATTTTCTTGCTGAATTATTAGGCAGTTGTTTTTTAGTAATGATTATTGTTGGTTCAGGTTTAATGGCTGAAAACTTAACTAATGATGTTGCTGTGATGTTAATAGCTAATACTATAGCAACAGGAGCAGGTTTATTTGTGCTTATTACAGTATTTGCTGATGTATCAGGAGCTCACTTTAATCCATTTGTAAGTATCGCAATGACAATAACAGGTAAATTAAAAAAGAAACTATTACCCTACTATATCATTGCTCAATTGGTTGGTTGCTTGATTGGTGTTGGTTTAGCTAATTTCTTTTTTGAACATGAAATTTATGAATTATCTACTAAGTCAAGAGATGGGATTTATATACTAACATCTGAAGTGATAGCAACATTAGGACTTATAGTGATAATTTTTGGTTCAATGAAGTCAGGTAAGATTACTGTTGCTGCTAGTGTTGGGCTTTATATTACTGCTGGTTATTGGTTTACTTCTTCAACTTCTTTTGCAAATCCAGCTGTTGCAATTGCTAGAACTTTTACAGATTCGTTTACTGGTATAAATTATTTAAATACTCCTTATTATATTATAGCTGAGCTTGTAGGAATGTTAATTGCTGTATTTATTGCTAAAAAGTTATTTTTAGAGAAAAATTGAAGAATATAAAACTTACCAATCGAATAAGTTTAATTAACAAAAAATTTAGGAAAAAAGAATTTTATCATTATCTCAAAACTTCTAATCTTTCATTAGTAATACCTAAGATTAAAGACAAATATATAGTAGTTTCCCAAAAAAGAGTTCCAATTAATAAAATTAATTATGAGTTTCCTTCTGGCATAGTAGAAAAAAAAGAAACAACTCTGCAATCAGCTCATAAAGAATTAAAAGAAGAAACAGGATATAAATCAAGATCAAAATTGAGTAAAATTATAACTTTTTATACTGAGCCTGGACGACTAACCACTAAAATAACTGGTTATTACACAAAAAACTTAATTAAAATTTCGAGTCCAGAAAAAGGTATTAAAATTCATCTATTTAATCAAAGAGACATATTTAAATTAATATTAAACCAAAAATTCAATAATAGTTCTCATATAGCAATGTTTTTATATCTAATAACAAATATTAAAAATCGATAAACTACAGGTTGTATCAAATTAACTTTCAGATTTATGAATTATGTGATTAAATTAATTATCTAAAAATTGGAAGGTAAAAATGGGAAAAAAATTAAAAAAAAATGAGAAGAAAAAAACAAAAATCTTAAAAGCAATTGATAGACTGAAAAATAAAATCACGGCTAAAGAAAAAAAATTGTCTAAAGTTAATATTAAAATTGCTGGTTTAGAAAAAAAGGTTGCAGAAAAAAAAGCAAAAAAACTTGCTAAGAAGGATGCAGAGCAGTCTCCTGCATCTATAAATAATTAATTCCAAATCATCTTTCTCCCTTCTCATTTAAAAGAAGGAAGAAAGTAGTTAATTAACAAAAATTTAAACGAGGGAAGAAATAAAGAATGTTTAAATTTATGACTACACTATAAAGATTAAGTTACAGAAATATTTACTTATTATTAAAGTTTAATTAATTTAAGTTTATTTTGAATTATTTGAATAAATTACTCTTGGTTCTAAAAATAATTCTCTAGCAAGAGCTTTAAATCTTTTAGTAACTTGTTTTGAGATTATTTCTTGATGTTGTGATGGAATTTTTAAAAATACAGCATTACCTCTTTTATACAATTTAAACTCTTCAAGAAATATCGTAGATATCGAGGTCAATGATTGTGAAAATCTCAATGCTGCTCCAACTTGTTTACTTGAAAAAATTTCATTATTATTCAAAAAAGTTAGATACTCTATCTTTGGATTATACTTGATACTACAGTACCGCCAATAGCATGACAAAGCTAATTGTATTCTTTCTTTATGAGTCAATCTGAGTAACGGAGTATTTATAGTTTCTTGAAATACCAATTCAGCCTTTTGAAATGCTCCCAATCCCCAATCCATATGACTTAATACACATGCCAGATATAATAATTTCTTATTAAAGTGCTCATTACCTTCAAAAACTGGCTCAATGAAATCATAATATTTTTTATAATTTGATCCTAGATCACCTCTTTTTTGCGCAACCTTCTCAAGTGCTTTGTAGAAGATTTCAGATTCTTTTACATCTTTAAAATGGTCAATTGATAAAGATCCTTCACGCAAACCACTGATAGAACAAATAATTTTTTTTGGATTTGAAACTTTCATAATTTCATTAAGTATAATACAGCTATAAGGTAAATATGATGTTCTAGATTTTGAAATATACTCAACTGTTTTAAGTTTGGATTTATTAAAAGAAGAAATTTTTTCAACAAAATTAGATAAAACATTATTATCAATACTATATTGATGAATTATATGTACTGGATGATTATTTTGAAAAAGATGTAGCTTAAATAATGCACGCCAAGTACCTCCAACTAAATATAAATTATTAAACTTCTTTTTTGAGAGCCATTTTTCATCTCTTAATAATTTTTTAATATATTTTGCTAAATTTCTTTTTTTAACTATTGGATTATTCATTAATCTTAAAACACCAACGGGTAAAGAGGTCTTATTTGTTACTATATTGTTTTCAACTCGGGCTAATTCCAAACTACCACCACCTAGATCAGCAACTAATCCATCAACATTTTCAAAACCTATTTTTACTCCCTCAGCTGAGCATGTAGCTTCTTCTTCGCCTGATAATACATTCATCTTAGTTTTAAAAAGTTTTTCAACTTCATCAATAAAAGGTTTTGTATCAGTTGCTTCTCTTATAACTGCTGTTGCAATGATTTTTAGATTTGTGATTTTTGAAACATTTAAAATTTCAGAAAATCTTTTTAAAACTTTTAAGGCATATTCAGTACCAGATCTGTGAAGTTTTTTCGATTTATCTAAATTTTTTCCAAGTTCACAAACAGCTTTTTCATTAAAAAAAGGCACACGAGAAGAACTGAAATCTTCATAAATTAGCATTCTTATAGAGTTTGATCCAATGTCTATTATAGCTAATTTTGCCTGTTTTAATTTTAAACTATTTTTACTTTTAATTACTTCCACTTTTAATCAATCTTAAGTGCAGTTGTTTAGGCTGCATTTTTAATTTAGCTTTACCCCTTCCAGATAAGCTCGGGTTATTCATAAAGTATTCATGAGCTGAAAAGGAATCGCTCTTACTATATTTAATTTTTTTGTAATTACCATCAGCATTGAGCTCCCAGCTCTGATTAGTATCGAGATAATTTGCTAACATTATTTGATCTAAAATCTGTTCATGTACGGTTTCATTTTCAATTGGCACTAGAAGTTCTACTCTTCTATTTAAATTTCTTGGCATTAAATCAGCTGAAGATATATATACTTTTGCATTTCTATTAGGCATTTTTTTAGTACCGTTACTAAAACAATAAATTCTAGAATGCTCCAAAAATCTTCCTATGATACTTTTTACAACTATGTTTTCTGATCTATCTTTAACTCCTGGTCTTAAACAACAAACACCCCTCACAAATAAATGAATTTTTACACCAGCATTCGAAGCTTCATAAAGTTTATCAATAATTTCTGGATCTACTAAAGAGTTCATTTTTGCCCAAATAGCTGCAAATTTCCCATTTTTAGAATTTCTAATTTCAGCATCAATATTTTCATTTAAAGTTTGTCTCATATTTACTGGCGAAATAGAAATTTTATTAAGATTTTTTGGTTTTGCGTAACCGGTTACATAATTGAAAAACTTTTCAACATCTGATGCCATTTTCTTATCACAACTAAATAAAGATAAATCAGTATAAATTTTAGCATTTACAGGATGATAATTGCCGGTTCCTAAATGAAAATAAGTTTGTATTTTACCCTGTTCTCTTCTTAAAACTAATGATGATTTTGCATGGGTTTTATATTTGGCAAAACCATAAACAATTTGGACACCTACTTTTTCTAAGCTTCTTGATAGTTGAATATTAGCTTCCTCATCAAATCTAGCTTTAATTTCAATTAAAGCGGTAACTGTTTTTCCATTTTCTGCAGCTGTTATTAAAGCTTTAACTATTGGTGAGTCTAAAGTTGTTCTATATAAAGTTTGTTTAATAGCTATAACTTTTTTATCATTTGCTGCTTGGTTTAAAAATTCAATTACTGAATCAAACGTTTCAAAAGGATGATGAACAACTAAATCTTTCTTTTTGATAGTTTCAAAAAAATTATCATTATATTCTTTTAATCTTTCAACTTCTCTAGGTGTAAAATGTTTAAATCTTAATTTTGGATTTTTTACTTTACATATTTGATCTATGTCTTGAATTCCAACAAGGCCATATACATCATAAATATAGTCAGGATTTATTTCTAATTTATTAGTTATAAATTTTACCAATTCATTATCGCTATTTTCAAGAACCTCTAAACGAACAATATCACCCGTTCTTCGTCTTTTTAAAGCTAATTCAAAAGATCTAACTAAATCTTCCGCTTCTTCTTGAATCTCTACGTCGCTATCTCTTATTACTCTAAAAATCATTTTCTTTTCTAAATCATGATCTGGAAAAATTTCATTAGCAAAAAAACTTATAACGTCATCTATAATAACAAACTTCTTATGATTTTTTGAGGACTCTATTTCAATAAATCTAGATAGTGCTTTTGGAATTACTATTATCGAGTTTAAAACCCTTTTTTTATTTTTTTTTCTTAACTTCATTACAAGTGCTCTTCCTTGATTGATTATAAATGGAAATGGGTGCGCAGGATCAATCGCTGATGGTGTTAATAAAGGGTAAATCTCTTCTTTAAATATTTCTAGAAGTTTTTTTTTATCCTTAGTATTTAAATTAACTGGTTTAACTAAACTGATATTATTTTTTTTTAATTCTACAATCAGTTGAGTAAAAATTTTGTTCTGTTTTTTTAATAAATTCTTAGTTTCAAGTACTACCTCCTCCATCTGTTCATCAGGTGTCAAACCATCAGAACTTAATGAGTCAACTTCTTGTTTTATTTGACTATATAATCCAGCAACTCGGACCATAAAAAATTCATCTAGATTAGAACCAGCAATTGATAAAAATTTTACTCTTTCATAAAGAGGATTTTCAGTATTTTGTGCTTCTAGAAGTACTCTATCGTTGAATTTTAACCAAGAAAGCTCTCTATTTATATATTTAGATTTCAGCTCTTCTTTATGTTGTTTTTTTAAAGCAGTCATATATTTAGATTTTATGTATCAATTATACGTCATGAGACACGCAAAATCTAGTTGGGATGATTTAAGTATTAATGATTTTGATAGACCACTTAGTAAAAGAGGCAAGAAAAATGCAAAAATGATTTGTGAATTTTTTGTTAAAAAAAAATCTAAATTTGACTATGCATTAATTTCATCATCAAAAAGAACAAAAAAAACTTTTCAAATTTTGTCCAAGAAAATTAATAAACCAAAAAAAGTTAATTTTTCAAAAGATTTATATTTAGTTGATGAGAATGCAATTGTAAAAAAAATTAAAGAAATATCCAATGAATATAAATCAATTTTGATTATAAACCATGAACCATCAGTGAAAAATTTAGTACGAAATCTTACAAAAAATCATAATACGAATAATTTTAAACTAATGAATTATAAATTCCCAACAGCAGCATTTGCAAAAATTGATTTTGATATTAAATCCTGGAATGAAGTTGAGAGAAAAGGAGTATTAAAAGAATTTATAAGACCCAAAGATCTTCAAGACTCTAAAGAATAACCAGCTGATCTCACTGTTCTAATTAAAGGTTTTGTATTTTGTATGTTAATTGCTTGTCTTAATCTTCTAATATGAACATCTACTGTTCTAGACTCAACATATATATCTTCTCCCCAAACATTATTTAAAAGTTGTTCTCTTGAATAAACTCTTTTTGGATTTTTGATAAAAAAATCTAATAGTTTAAATTCAGTTGGACCTAAAGTAATTTCCTTATCTTTTCTATAAACTCTTTTTGTGATCCGATCTATTTTTAAATCAGTAAATTCTACAATATCTGATGATGATTGAGGTTTAGATCTTCTCAATAAAGATTTAATTCTAGCATTCAATTCTTTTTGACTAAAAGGTTTAGTTACATAATCATCTGCACCTGTATCAAATGCTTTTAATTTGTCTTCTTCCTCCCCTTTTGCAGTTAACATAATGACAGGAATATCACTAAACTTATTATCTTTTTTTAAGTTTTTACAAATTTCAACACCGGATAATTCAGGTAACATCCAATCCATTAATATCAAATCTGGCTGTTTTGATTTTATTTGTTTAAGAGCTTCTTCTCCATTTTCTGAATGACTGACTTTATAACCTTCTTTTTCAAGATTGTACTTTAACAAACTAACAATTGATGCTTCATCTTCAGCTATGAAAACATGAGCTGACATAAATCATTTTTCTCCAGTTACAATTGGCTCGGTGCCCTTAGGTCTGTCACCTTCTAAATATTCACCTTTAACTAAATAATAAATTTGTTCTGCAACATTTGTAGTATGATCACCAATACGCTCAACGTTTTTGGTCACAAACAACAAGTGAGTTCCATCCTCTAAATTTTTTTCATTTTCTTTAAGATATTTTATAACTTCTTGCATACAAAGATTTGTTAGATCATCTATTTGCTCATCACCTTCCCAAACATTTACTGCCATTGGCGCAGATCTTTCTAGATAAGCGTCTAATGTTGATTTTAATTGTTTTTGAACACTGGTAGATACTCTAATTAATGCATCTACAAGCATCTTTGGAAGATTTTCATTAAGCAAAAGTGTTCTCTTGGATATATTTTTTGCTAAATCACCTATTCTTTCTAAATCTGAGGACATTTTCAAAGCCGTTACTGTCTCTCTTAAATCAATTGCCATAGGTTGTCTTAAAGCAATTAAATTTACAACTTGTTGTTCAATCAAGGCTTCATATTTATCTATTTTTTCATCATCTTGAATTACATTTTCTGCAATATCGCTATTTCTTGTTGTGATAGCTTGAATTGCTTTACCTAAAGCATCCTCACATGCGCTTCCCATCTTAACGATATTAGCATTCAGATTTTTTAGTTCTTCTTCGTAAGATGTAACTGTATGTGGTGCTTCAGACATTATCCAAACCTCCCTGTTATATAATCCTGGGTTTTTGTATTATCAGGATTCTTAAATATTTTATCAGTAGATCCATGTTCTATCAATTGTCCTAAGTGAAAAAAACCTGTATTTTGAGATACACGTGCCGCTTGAGCCATAGAATGAGTTACAATTATTATTGTGTGCTCTTTTTTTAAATCATCAATCAATTCTTCAATTTGTGCTGTTGCTATTGGATCTAATGCTGAACAAGGCTCATCCATTAATATAACTTCTGGTCTTACAGAAATCGCTCTAGCAATACAAAGTCTTTGCTGTTGTCCTCCAGATAATCCAGTTCCAGGTTCATGCAATCTATCTTTTACTTCTTCCCATAGTGCAGCTTTTTTCAAACTAGTTTCAACAATTTCATCCATTTCTTGTTTTGATTGAGCCATACCATGAATTGTTGGACCGTAAGATACATTTTCATATAAAGTTTTTGGGAAAGGATTAGGTTTTTGAAAAACCATACCAATTTTTTCTCTCAGTCTTACTACATCACAACCTTTATCATTGATATTAAAGTCATTAATTAAAATTTCTCCTTTAACACTGCAGATATCAATTACATCATTCATTCTATTAAGACATCTTAGGAAAGTTGATTTACCACAACCAGATGGACCAATTAATGCCGTTACTTGATTTTCCTCAATATCTAAACTTATATTAAAGAGTGCTTGTTTTTTTCCGTAAAAAACATCAACATCTTTTGCTTTAATCTTTATCATTTTAACTCCATTTTTTTTCAAATTTATGTCTAATTATTTGGGCAAATAAATTCATTGTTATTAAAAAACCAAGTAAGACCATTATACATGCCGAGACTTTTTCTACAAATCCTCTTTCAGCACTTTCAGCCCAAATATAAATTTGAACTGGTAAACTTGCAGCAGGATCCATAGGTGATCCAGGTATCGTGTTAACAAAAGCAACCATTCCAATTAAAATGAGGGGTGCAGTTTCTCCTAAAGCTTGAGCTAAACCAATTATTGTTCCTGATAACGTGCCAGGCATTGAAAGAGGAACAGTATGATGCATTGTGGTTTGCATTCGACTTGCTCCCATAGCAAGTGCTGCCTCTCTTATACTTGGCGGAACTGCTTTTAAAGATGCTCTAGCAGCTATAATTATTGTTGGTAAGGTCATTAAGGACAAAGTGATACCTCCAACTAATGGGGTAGACCTTGGTAGTTGAAATATAGCCAATAAAACTCCTAACCCTAAAAGACCAAAAACTATAGATGGAACTGCTGCTAAGTTATTTATATTTACTTCAATAAAATCAGTAAATCTATTTTTAGGGGCAAATTCTTCAAGATAGATTGCTGCTAGAACCGCTACAGGAAAAGCTATCATTAAACAAACAAGTATAGAAAAAATTGAGCCCATAAATGAACTTGCTATTCCAGCTAGTTCAGCTTCTCTTGAGTCGGCATTTGTAAAAAAACTAATATTAAATTTACTTTCAACCTTACCATTAGCAACAAGTTGATCAAAAATTTTTAATTGATAATCGCTTACTCTTCTTTGATTTTCGGGTAAATCTCTTGGATAATTTCCTTTAAAAACTTGATCTAAATCATCTGAAGCAGTTAAATAAACTTCTTTTGTTTTTCCTATTAAACTAGGGTCATTTAAAAGTTCATTTTTAATTTCTTTTTCGAAGAAATAAGACACCATTCTCTTCAATTCATTTTCTTGATCCTCATTGGCATTTAGATCTAAATCAGCCATTGATTTTAATGCAATATCGTAATAATCAGCATCCTGTAAATCCTCATTAGAAGGGTTTTGTTCTAACATCATTAATTCAGCATCAAAAGTTACTGGAACAATGAGCCAAGTTTTTTGAAAAGCAGAATAGCCAGTTGAAAAAATTTTAAAAATAAAGATTGTTAAAAATAAAAGTGCCATAAAAATTGCACTTTGACCGTATAAGCGAAATCTCTGCTCAGCTTTGTATCGTTTATTTAATAATTGTTCTTTATTTTTATTCATATTTCTCTCTATATTTTTTAACTACTCTTAAGGCCACAATATTTAAACAAAGCGTTACTAAAAATAATGACATACCTAAAGCAAAAGCAGCTTGTGTTTTCGGGTCACCAAAAGCTTGGTCACCAATTAGAATAACTACAATTTGAGCAGTAATTGTTGAAGTAGATTCTAATGGATTTAAAGTTAAATTAGCAGCTAAACCAGAGGCCATAACAACTATCATTGTTTCTCCAATAGCTCTTGAAACACCAAGCAAAATAGATCCAACTATCCCCGGCAATGCCGCAGGAAAAATAACTCTCTTAATTGTTTCTGATTTAGTTGCTCCCATAGCGTAACTTCCATCTCTTAAACTTTGAGGCACACTTGTAATTACATCGTCACTTAAACTTGAAATAAATGGTATGATCATAATACCCATTACCCCTCCTGCTGCTAAAGCACTTTCAGCTGAAACTTCAAGACCCATTGAAGTTCCTAATTCTTTCAAAAATGGTCCAACAGTTAGGGCAGCAAAAAAACCATAAACAACTGTTGGTATACCAGCTAAAATTTCAATTAATGGTTTTGCATATTGTCTAACTTTAGTTGATGCATATTCAGCTAAATAAATTCCACTCATTAATCCAATTGGGATAGCAACGCACATAGCAATAAATGCAATAAAAAAAGTACCTGCAAAAATAGGGACTGCTCCAAAAGTATCTGAATACATTGTCGGATCTAAAGCCTCAGAAGAATCTCTAACAAAAGCTTTTGCTGGATACCAGTGAGTTCCAAAGACAAAATCAAATAATGGAATTACTTTAAAAAAATCTATAGTTTGAAATATAAGTGAGAAAACTATTCCAACAGTAGTTAATATTGCAGCTAAAGAAGCTGTAAATAAAACTGCGTTCAAAAATTTTTCAACTGGTTCTCTTGTTCTAGAATTAGATGAAATTCTTTTATACGCATAAGCAACTGAAGCAATAATTATAGATAATACTATAACAATTTTTGAACTTTGAGCTATTGATCGAAGACTTAAATATTTTTCAGCTGAAGCTTCAATAAAAGGTGTAATTTCTCCAGTGAATTGACCTCGAGACAATGCTTTTGTTTTTTCGTATATTAAATTTAATTCATCATCAAGATAACCTTGATTTGAATAATCATTTAAGACTAATAATTTTACAATTGTGGGCTCAAAAATTGCCCATAATGAAAAAATTATAAAAGCTGGTATTGCACACCAGATTGCAAGATAATAACCATAAAATTGTGGTAATGCAGTTAATCTTTTTTTTGTAGATTGAATTGTATATGCTTTTTTGCGTCCAAAATAATAGCTCGTGAAACCTAATAGAACAATAAATGTAAATAATACTAAGTTCACAGAATCTCCTTAAGTGAGGACTTTACTCTTATTTTAAAAAAAAGGGGTCTAAAAAGACCCCCTTTTTAATCATTTGTTAACTGAGGAATAATTAATTACCCATAGCAACTAGTTTGGTAGCATTAGTTCTAGTTGTTTTATACAACTTAGAGTCTAATGGCACTAAACCAATGTCTGCTAAGTAACCACCTTTTCCAATAGCTTTCTTCGTTGTGAATTCTTTCACAAACTCATGTAGCCCTGGAATCACTCCAACGTGAGCTTTTTTCACGTAGAAGAATAAAGGTCTAGCAACAGCATAACTGTAGTCTTGAATAGACTTCAATGATGGTTGTCCACCATCAATACTTGCTGCTTGCAATTTATCTTTTGCAGCTAGGAAATAACTGAAACCAAAGAAACCAAACATATCTTTATCTTGAGTTAACTTTTGGATGATTAAACTATCGTTTTCTCCTACTTCAATAGCAGCACCATCTTCTCTGTAAAGTTTTTGAGGCTTTTTGTATTTTTTATTTCCAGCTTCAAAACCAGCTTTATAAAGAGCTTTAGCTTCTTTAGTCATACCTTTTTTCATTACTAAAGAATTCCAAGCATCTCTAGTTCCTGATGTTCCTGGTGGGATCATCACTGAAATTTTTTGTTTTGGTAAACTAGGGTCAATTTGGTCCCAAGTTTTATAAATATTTGGAACTAATTTACCATCAACAACTGTATGAGCAGCTAGTGCTAAATACAAATGTTCTTTAGTAAAGTTTACTGGTTTTGCATCTTTGCTGTAAGCTAATGTAATACCATCGTTACCAATTACGATCTCAACAATATCATTAACACCATTTTTTTTACATAGAGCTTTTTCTTTATCTTTCATAGCTCTTGATGCGTTTGTAATATCTGGATGTTGTTCACCTACACCAGCACAGAATAGTTTAGCTCCACCACCAGTACCAGTAGACTCGATTACAGGAGTTTTAAATCCTGAACCACCAAATCTTTCAGCAACAACTGTTGCATAAGGGAATACCGTAGAAGAACCAACTATCTTAATTTGATCTCTTGCTTGAGCAACAGTTGCAATTGAAAGTGCAACTAAAGAAGCAATTACTATAGTTAGTTTTTTCATTATCTTTAATCCTTTCGTTATTTATTAAATAAAAGATGACAGACTCGTATAAATTTATTGAATCTTTAATATTACAGAATTATTACACTTTTGTTAAAAAGATAACTTTTTAGTTGTATTTCATTGAGACTATAATCTCGTGATTTTCTGTTTCTAAACCACCTTTACAAGAAACAGGGTTAACTTTATCTTTAAAAGCAAGTTCAGTTGTGGGTCTCAAAATAACTTCAAGTTTCACTAAATTAACTAATTCTTCTAAGACGCTTTGATCGTATCGCCACCTTGGCCATGTGCTTGGAGTAGAAAAAACAGATGTTAAATAACTAGTTGCCATGGTAAACCTATAATTACTTAAATTTTCGTTTTTCAACAAATGATCTCTTACTGAATTAAATATATTTCTACATCTAAATGAGTCTGACATATAATTCTCTTTTTTTAAATTCTCATTTACTGGGATTGAAACAATTAAATCTACTGTATTTCTCCAATAAGAACTGACGACATCCATATATATATCTTCATAGGGCACATCTTTATGTTTTTTTACAGCAGGATAAGAACTCTTCAAGTCCTCTTCTAATCTAAAGATACCTATGTCAAAAACTGTTAATTGTTGAGTACGTAAAAGAGTAGAAATGTCTTTTGAATATACACTAGTTGTGAAAAACAAGATTAAATAAAAAAATATTAAAATATTTTTGAGTATTTTAATCATTATAAAAACTTAAATAAAATCTATACACGAATCAATCAAAGAAATGTTAAAGTTTTCTCAAATAAGGGTTGTAAAATGAAGTTTTTTTTAAATTTTTATTTCGAAGGCAAATATATTCTAATTTCAGTGCCTTTTCCAACCTCTGAGAGAATCTCAAAATCACCTCTGTGCTGGGTAATTATGTGTTTAACAATAGCTAATCCTAAACCGGTTCCGCCAGCTTTTTTACTTTGATCAATGTCCACCCTGTAAAATCTTTCTGTAACACGTGAAATATGTTCTTGAGGAATACCATAACCTTCATCTTTAATACCAATCATTATATTCTTTTCTAATAGTTTGTTACTATTTTCATTTTTAAAAATATATATATTTTTATTTTCTGGAGAATATTTTATTGAATTATCTAAAAGATTAGAAAAAACTGTATTTAATCTTTTTTCATCCCCTATTACAATTGATGTATCTGTTAATTGATTTTTAACAGTTATATTTTTCTTTTTTAAAATAATTTCAAAATTACTAATAATAGTCTCAAAGAGTTCATTAATATTTACTATTGATGTAGGTCTTATATGTTCATCAAGTTCAATCCGTGTAAGAATTAAAAGATCATTAATTAAATTTTCCATCCTTGATGATTGTTCTGATAAAATTTTCATAAATTTTTTTTTAGCCTTTTCATCATCAGACGCTGGGCCTTCAATTGTTTCTAATGATCCTTTTATTGCCATTAAAGGTGTTCTTAATTCATGGCTTACATTAGCTACAAAATCAGTTTTAAATTTTTGTGCTTTTGTAATTTCAGTAAAATCTTTTAGAAATAATACAACAGAATCTGGTTCGGTAAATAAATGAGTTGGGCCAGGAATAATATAAATTTTATAA
This sequence comes from Pelagibacterales bacterium SAG-MED38, assembly GCA_014653585.1. Next base: position 20,696 of record JACWEH010000003.1, read on the forward strand.
AATTGATATGATGGGAGGTCTATTTCAACGTCGATATTTTTTGTTTTATTTTCAACGATAGCTTTTTCAATATTTTCTATTAATTCTGGCTTTCGAATTATAGAAGATATGTTTTTATCAATTAAACTTCTTCCAAATCTTTTTAATGCACTTGGATTGGCATATTTAATTATGTTAAATTTATTTAATGCAAAAAACTGATCCTCAAGCTCGTCAATAATTACTCTTTTGGTTTTTTCTTCTCTTTTATTAATTATTGTGGCGGTGTTTATTGATTTGTTTTTTTTTTGATTAATTAAATATAGGAGATAAACTATAACAACTATGAGTAGAATGACGAAATATTCCATAAATTTAGATGGCTTAATTTTGCATCATTACTCTTTTTAATGCAAATAAATTAAGAAAAATTAACTAATGATTTGGTGAAATATTATTAAAAAATATTTTTGCTGTTTCTTCCCAAGTGAATTTTTTTGCAAATTCAAGACAATCATTTCGATCAACTTTCAAAGCTTTATGGGCTGAAACTTTAAGATCATTATCTAAACAATTTATTTTGGATCCTTCAAATATATCTTTAGGACCTGGAACAGGATAAGCAGCAACAGGTGTTCCACAATTTAAAGCCTCAGTAACAACAATTCCAAATGTATCTGTTTTACTTGGAAATACAAAAACATCGGAAGATGCAAAATGTGATGCTAATTCACCATTTGTTTTTTCTCCTAAAAAAATATCTTTAGGAAATTCTTTTTTCAATTTTTTTAAATCAGGTCCTTTTCCTATTATTATTTTTGTTCCCTCTAAATCACATTCTAAAAAAGCTCTTATATTTTTCTCAACTGCAACTCTTCCAACATAAATCCAAATTGGTCTTTTATGAGGTAAATCAATTTTTTTTGGGGTCTTAAAAGCTCCATGATTTCCTCCTCTAGTCCAAGTGATCATTTTATTATTATCTATACCTATATCGATTAATTCTTTTCTCATAGACTCTGTTGTTACTAAAATTCTCTCAGCCTTGTTATGAAAGTTTGCTAAAAATTTTTCGGCCCATTTTGCAGGTATAATAGGAAAGTAAAGTTTAAGATATTTATCAAATCTTGTGTGAAAACTCGTAGTAAACTTTAGATTATTCTTTAAACAATATCTTCTTGCCATAGTCCCTATAGGACCTTCGGTAGCGATATGAATTGCATCAGGTTTTATTTTCTTTATTAAGCTTCCAACTCTTGGCCAAACATTAATAGATAGTCTAATTTCATTATATTTCGGCATCGGAAAAGTTAAAAATAAGTCTGGTGTGATATATTCTATTCTATGACCTTGTTCTTTTAATACATTGCCAGTTTCATGTAAGGTTCTTACGACACCATTTACTTGTGGAAAATATGCATCTGTTGCAATTAAAATTTTCATTAATTACGAAGCTTTTTTAAAGTCTTCGGTTTTAATTGGTTTAATTATTTCTTTGGCATCTAAATATTGTTCTCTTATTTTGTCCCAATATAATATTTCAAAACTACCATCATAATTTTCAGCTAATGCAGTACAAGATTCTACCCAGTCTCCACAATTTAAATAATTGACCCCATTAAAATCTCTATCCTCAGCATGATGGATATGGCCACAAATTATTCCATCAAATTTTTTTCTTTTTGCATAATCTGAGAGTGTTTTTTCATATTCACCAATATATTTGACGGCGTTCTTAACCTTATATTTTAAATATTTTGCAAGAGACCAATATTCTTTTCCTCTCAACCTTCTGAAGAAATTAATTATTACATTTATTTTTAACAATAAATTGTAAGCTATTGATCCAAGTTTAGATAGCCATTTAGCATGTTTCATAACACCATCCCAAGCATCACCATGAACAACAACATATTTTTTTCCAGCATTTGTCTCATGAATAACTCTATTAACCATATGGATGTCACCAAAATGCATTGGAATAAATTTTCTTAACATTTCATCATGGTTGCCCATAATATAGAAAACTTTAGTGCCATGTCTTGCTTTTCTTAAAATTTTTTGGATTACATCATTATGTTCTTGAGGCCAAAAAAAACTTTTTTGCATTTCCCAGACATCTATAATGTCTCCTACAAGATAAAGATTTTCAGATCTTGAGTTTTTAAAAAACTCTAAAAGTTTTTTCGCCTGACAACCCTTGGTACCCAAATGCACATCAGAAATAAAAATGCTTTTGTATTTAAGTATGTTAGGCATTTAAAGACCTATATTTTAATACAACTGTAACACGAATCATGTATTTCTTATTTCATTTAAATGTTACAAATTTGTTAAAAATTTTTTAAGGATTAATTATGTTATATTGTTTAATTTATAATCTGAATTCTTCCTCTGGAAGAAAATCTAAATTCATAAGCAGGGTTTTATCTAAGTTAAAAGAAAATAATTCTGTAGACTTCTTTGAAACAAAAACAATAAATCAAGCTAAGAAAATTTTTGAAGATTTTAATCAAAAAAATTATGATCGACTAATAGTAGCCGGTGGTGATGGTTCAGTTTCTTTTGCAATTAATGAATTAATTAAAAATAATTTTAATTTTAAAGACGATTTTGCTATAGGTTATATCCCTGCTGGTACTGCGAATTTGCTTCAGGCTGAATTATCAATGAATAAAAAAGTTGATGATATAGTAAATGTGTTAGTTTCTAATAATTATAAATCCTCTAATCTTGTAAAAATTAACGAGAATTATTTCTTTTTAATGGCTGGTATAGGATGGGATGCAAAAATTGTTCACTCAATTAATTCAAAAGTTAAAAAAATTCTTGGTAAAATTATATTTGGCATCAAAGGTTTTCAATATTTCTTATTTATGAATAATAAAAAATTAAATGTAACTTTTGATGGGCAATTTTATCAAGCAGACTGGATATTATCCTCAAATACCAAATATTACGCTGGACATTATAAAATAAATAAAACAAATATTTTTGAAGATAAATTAGTCACTTATATATTTAAAGATTTGACTAGGATTAGTTTATTATATTCTATATTCTTAATAATTCTTAATGGTGATTTAAGTAAAAACAAAAATGTTATTACTACTTATTCACAAAACATTACAATTGATGGAAATGATTTGATACCTGTTCAAATTGATGGAGATAATTTTGGTTCATTTAAAAAAATTCATTTAAATCTATCAAATAAAAAAGTGAATTTTCTTGTAAAATAATTATTTTACTCTGCCATACACATCTTGGTATCTAACAATATCAGTTTCTTTTAAAATCGAACCTATTTGAGCTTCAATAATTTTTACTGGTTTTTTATATGGATTTTCTATTCTATGGATTGCACCTAATGGAATAAAAATAGTTTCATAAGGTTTCAAAGTAAAATATTTCTTATTTAACGTAATTTTAGGTTTGCCATGAGTAACTACCCAGTGTTCAGCTCTATGATGATGTTTCTGAAGACTTAATATACCTTTAGGTTTTACATATAATTCTTTAATTAAGAATTCCTTACCATTAAATAGATTTACATAACTACCCCATGGTCTATGAAATACATTCTTCTTTTTAAAATAATGTCTCTTATTTCTTCCATACATTTTACAAATTTCCTTCCAAGATCCTAAATCAGACCAAGGAATATCTAATTTGATCGCATTAATATCTTTGGTTTTTTCTAGAATTGCATAGTCAAAAGACTTTGCTGTTGCTTTGGTAAAAGCTTGTTTGTTTAAATAATATACATTACTTTTATATTTTGCTTTTAATACTGCTTTGTTACAATTTCGGTAAATATTTGGTTGGTATTTCTTGAAATTATTAATTATTGAATCTTTTCTCAAATAAAACATTCCAGAATTCCAATAACCTTTTTTACCAATTATTTGTTTAGCTTTTACCTCTTTGGGTTTTTCTACAAATTTAATTACTTTATTGTTTTTTGTTAAAAAATAACCAAATTCACTTGAAGGCATTGTAGGCTTAATTCCAAATATAAAGATGTTATTATGAGTAAGTTTCTTTTGGTTTTTTTTGATAGCTTTATTGAATAAGCCAACTTTCTCTATCAGATGATCAGCAGCCAAGAACATTAAAGGTTGTTCATTAGGAATATCCTTTATTAATGCCGTGCTTAAAATTGCTGGTGCTGTATTTCTTTTAGCAGGTTCTAAAACTATTTTAAATTTTCTTATTTTGTGTTTATTTAGGTGTTGTTTTACTTGTCTTAAATATTTTGCATTAGTGCTTATAATTGGTGCATCAAATATAGATGCTTTAACTCTCTCAAGAGTTTTTCCAAATAAAGTCCAATTGCCAAAATCAATAAACTGTTTAGCTTGATGTTTTTTAGCTTTAGGCCAAAGTCTTGTTCCAGCTCCACCACATAGAATGACTGGGCGAATTTTCATCAAATTTTTGAGTAATCCTTAACTTCTTTTTTCTTACCTGGATGAGTTGGTGCTCCTAAAAATGCTGGTCCAACAGTTTGTGCATATTTCCAAAGTGTTCCTGATCCAAAATCAGATTTTCTAGCCTTCCATTTTCGTCTTCTTGAAGCTAATTGTGCTCTTGTTAATCGAACATTAATTGTTCCCCTCTTGGCATCAATATCAATGATATCTCCATTACGTAATAAAGCTATTGGACCACCTAATGCAGCCTCAGGTCCAACATGACCAACACAAAATCCACGAGTTGCTCCAGAGAAACGTCCATCAGTTATTAATGCAACTTTTTCTCCTTTACCTTGTCCATAGATTGCTCCTGTTGTTGAAAGCATTTCTCTCATACCTGGTCCGCCAACTGGTCCTTCATATCGAATAATAATTACATCACCGTCTTTGTATTTTTTACTTTGTACTGCTTTCATAGCACTTTCTTCGTTGTCAAAACATCTTGCTTTACCAGTAAATTGTAATTTTTTTAAACCTGCAATTTTAACTATTCCTCCATCAGGTGCTAAGTTTCCTTTTAATCCAACAACTCCACCAGTTGGTGATAATGGATTTTTATAAGATCTCATTACTTTTTGTTTTGGATTAAATTTAATTTTCTTTAAATTTTCTTTCATAGTTTTACCTGTAACTGTCATACAGTCACCATGAATAAAACCACCTTCATAAAGAGTTTTTAATAACATTGGAACACCACCAGCTAACCACATGTCTTTAGCAACATATTTTCCACCTGGTTTTAAATCAGCAAGATATGGAGTTCTTTTAAATATTTTTGCAACATCCATTAAGTCAAATTTTATTCCAGCTTCATTAGCAATTGCAGGTAAGTGTAATCCGGCATTAGTTGATCCACCTGTTGCAGCAACTATTGTTGCAGCATTTTCTAAAGCTTTTCTTGTAACAATATCTCTTGGTTTAATTTTTTTAGCTAATAATTCCATTACCATTTTACCACTATTTTTTGCATACTTATCTCGTTCTTCATAAGGAGCAGGAGTTCCTGCAGAATAAGGTAATGCTAAACCAATAGCTTCAGATACACAGGCCATAGTGTTTGCAGTAAATTGACCTCCACATGCACCTGCGGTAGGACACGCAACTAATTCTAATTTTCTTAATTCTTTTGCAGACATTTGACCTGATGAATGTTTTCCAACTGCTTCAAAAACATCAACAACAGTCACATCTTTACCTTTATATTTTCCCGGAAGGATTGAGCCACCATATATAAATACACTTGGAACATTTAATCTGACCATCGACATCATTAAACCTGGTAAAGATTTATCACAACCTGCGATACCTACTAATGCATCATAACAGTGACCTCTAACAGTAAGTTCTGCAGAATCTGCAATTACTTCTCTAGAAATTAATGAAGATTTCATTCCTTCATGACCCATTGCAATACCATCAGTAACGGTAATTGTGCAAAATTCTCGAGGTGTACCACCTGAAGCTCTGACACCCTTTTTAACCGATTGTGCCTGTCTCATTAGGGCAATATTGCAAGGAGCAGCCTCATTCCATGTGGATACAACGCCTACAAATGGTTTTGAAACATCTTTTTCTGTTTCACCCATTGCGTAATAGAAAGATCTATGTGGAGCTCTATCAGCACCTAAAGATGTATGTCTGCTTGGTAATTTTTTCTTATCAAACTTCCGCATTATAAACTTTCAATGGTTAATGATATTTTTTGGATATCATTTTTTAGATTACTATAGTTAGTTTTTTCTTGTTCAACAATATTTTTTGGAGCTCTATCAGTAAATCCTTTATTCGATAACCGCTGAGATATTTTGTCCATTTCTTCTTTGTATTTATTCTGTCTTTTAACTAGGTTTTCTTTGATTAGATTTAAATCCACATTTTCATCAAAATAAATCTTAAATATATCCCCTGAAATAACCAAAGTTGCAGACGGTTTTTTTTGGTCTTTATCATAGAAATTATTGATACGACCAAGCTTTTTTAGAATAATCTCATTGTTAGTCATTAATGTTTTATTTTTTTTAGCAATTTTGGTCATTGAGATGTCAATAAATGAACCTGGGCTTACATTTAATTCATTTTTAAAAGATCTAAGTTCAGAAATAACACTTATGATCTTCTCTACTTCTTTTAAAGATTGATCTTTTTTAGCCTTTCCTGATGGCCAATTAGCATACATTAGGAAGTTCTTATCTGATTTATCAAATTTATTTTTTAACCAGATTTGCTCAGTAACAAATGGAATAAATGGATGAAGAATAATAAGTATTTGTTTAAATACGTAGGCGGATACTTCTTTCACCTCTTTTTTAGATCTTTCATCGTCTGAAAAAAGAATAGTTTTTGAAAGCTCGATATACCAATCACAATAAGAGTGCCAAGCAAACTGATAAGCGTTTTTAGCGGCCTCATCAAATCGATAATCTTTGAGATTTTTTTCTATTTTTTGCTTTGTTTGAATAAGTTCTGAATAAATCCACTTATTGATATTTAGCTTAGTTTTAGGAGCTTTGTCTGTTTTATTAAAATCACATTTATTAGTAATTAAAAAATTATTAGCATTCCATAATTTATTTAAAAAATTTCTGTACCCTTTAACTCTATCCTCTGAAAGCTTTACATCGGTGCCAGGTGATGCCATTGAAAGTAGAGTAAATCTTAAAGCATCTGCACTATACTTTTCAATCAAATCTAATGGATCAATTACATTACCTTTAGATTTAGACATCTTCTGTCCTTTTTCATCTCTAACTAGTGCATGAACATAAATATCTTTAAATGGTTCTTTGTTTAAAAATTCCATTCCAAACATCATCATTCTGGCCACCCAAAAGAAAATAATATCAAAACCGGTTACCAAAACAGTTGTTGGATAAAATTTTTTAACAAAATCTTTATTGTCTGGCCAACCCAATGTTGCAAAAGGCCATAAGCCGGAGGAAAACCATGTATCTAAAACATCTGGATCTCTTGTAATTTTTACATCTTTTTTATAAAATTTTTTAGCTTGTTTTTTTGCGTCATCTTCATTTACTGCAACAAAAATTTTTTTATCAGGTCCATACCAAGCTGGTATTTGGTGGCCCCACCACAGTTGCCTAGATACACACCAAGGTTCAATATTGTTCATCCACTGAAAATAAGTTTTAGACCAATTTTCCGGAAAGAAATTTGTTTTCTTTGATTTAACTATTTGTTTAGCTTTAACAGATAATTTTTTTGCATTTACAAACCACTGTTCAGTTAGAAAAGGCTCTATGACTGAATTTGATCTATCTCCATAAGGTACTTTATTCTTGATGTTTTCTTCTTTAACAAAAAATTCTTTTTCTTTTAACTCATTTAAAATTTTTTTACGCGCTTCAAATCTATCTAATCCAACGTATTCATCTGGAGCATTATTATTTATTTTACCATCTTCAGTGAATACATTTATAATTTCCAGTTTATTTCTTTGACCAACATCATAATCATTAAAGTCATGTGCTGGCGTAATTTTTAATGCTCCAGTTCCTTGTTCAGGATCTGCATAATCGTCTTTTATAATTTTAATCTTTCTACCTACTATTGGGATAGTGACTGTTTTACCCACATACTTTTTAAACCTTTTATCTTTTGGGTTCACTGCAATAGCAGTATCGCCTAACATTGTCTCAGGTCTAGTGGTTGCGATAGTTATAAAATCGTCAGATTTATCTATAGGATACCTAATATAGTAAATTTTTGAATTCATTTCTCTTTGATCAACCTCTAGGTCTGATATTGCAGTTTTTAATACTGTGTCCCAATTAACTAGTTTTTCTGCTTTATAAATTAATCTTTTTTTATGTAATTCAACAAAAACCTTAACTACTGATTTTGATAAATTATCATCCATTGTAAAAGCGTTTCTGGACCAATCACATGAACACCCAAGTTTTTTGAGTTGATTGATGATTATGTCTCCATACTGATTTTTCCATTCCCACACCTTTTCTATAAATTTTTCTCTACCTAAATCATTTTTATTTAAATTTTCTTTTTCGAGTTGTTTTTCAACAAGTGCTTGCGTTGCGATACCAGCATGGTCAGTTCCAGGTTGCCATAAAGTCTCATAATTATTCATTCGATAATAACGAACTAAAAGATCCTGGATTGAATTATTTAAAGCATGGCCCATATGTAAACTTCCAGTTACATTTGGTGGTGGAATTACAATTGAATATTTTTTAGAATTTTTTTTTGGTTTAAATAATTTGTTTTTTTCCCAATAAGCATAAATATTATCTTCTACTTCAGAATGTATATATTTATCACTATTCATGGATTAAGTAGTTTATAATTTATTAATCTAAATTAACAATAATCAAATTAGATCGTTATTTAATAGACTAATCACAAATATTTAATATAAAACTCCTTGTAGCTATCTACTAAAACATCTGGCAACGTGGCGGAATGGTTACGCAGAGGATTGCAAATCCTTGTATCCCGGTTCGATTCCGGGCGTTGCCTCCAAAAAAAATCTTGTTTTAGTTTTAAAAGAAAGTAAGTTGAGATTTTATATTCCTCGGTAGCTCAGTTGGTAGAGCAGTTGACTGTTAATCAATTGGTCGCAGGTTCGAGTCCTGCCCGAGGAGCCAGATTTATCCGACTCTTGAAACTTTATTATCTGATACTTGCAAAGATTTTGTAAATTTTATTTTTTGATCATTGCTTAATTCAGAATACAACTTTACTAGAAAGTTATAGTTAACATTCATATGTCCTTCTTGAGATTTTTCTAAATTTATTAAATATTCTGAAAAATCCTCAAAAAAATAATTAATTGGTACTTTTAGATAATTGGAAAGTTGTAATAATCTTATTGAACTAACTCCATTAGTACCTTTTTCATATTTTTGTATTTGTTGAAATGTTACGTTTATTGCTTTTGCTACTTTTGTTTGAGTTAAACCTAAAGCTAGCCTTCTAAGCTTAAGCTTATTGCCTAAATGCTTATTAAAATTATCTTCCATTAAGACCCCTCTTAATTTTATTTAAATTGTGATTGAACTAGTTTTTAATCTTCACTGCAACAAAATTCTTTTTTATTTTTGAATAAAAAACTAGTTATATGAAAAATATGTCAAGTAATACTTAAGGCATTATTTAACAATTATTACTTGAATTTATTGATATCTATAGTATCTGGCTCAAAAAAAGTTTAGTTCTTTCACTCTTTGGATTAGCAAAAAATTCATTGGTATCTGCCTTTTCAACTATCATTCCTTCGTCCATGAATATCATTTGGTCAGCTACCTCTTTTGCAAAACCCATTTCATGAGTAACAACAATCATTGTCATCCCTTGTTTTGCAAGATTTACCATTACATCTAATACTTCTTTAATCATTTCAGGGTCTAAAGCAGATGTTGGCTCATCAAAAAGCATTATTTTTGGTTCCATGCATAAAGCTCTAGCTATTGCTACTCTTTGTTGCTGACCTCCAGACAGTTGCCCTGGATATTTTTGAGCTTGATCTAATATTTGTACTCTTTCTAAGTGTTTAAGAGCTAATACTTCAGCTTCTTTCTTTGGCATTTTTTTCACCCAAATCGGAGCTAATGTACAATTATCAAGTATTGATAAATGTGGAAATAAATTAAATTGTTGAAATACCATTCCAACCTCTGCTCTAATTTGTTCTATATTTTTAGTATCTTCGGTTAATTCGGTTCCATCTACGATTATTTCGCCTTCTTGATGTTCTTCTAGTCTGTTTATGCATCTTATTAATGTAGACTTTCCTGAACCTGAAGGACCACATACAACAATTTTTTGTTTTGGTTTTACTTCTAAATTAATCCCCTTTAGAACTTGGAAATCTCCAAACCATTTGTTCATATTGTTTATTTGGATTATATTATCTGACATTGTATTTTAACGATCTGTTTTATATTTTTGTTCTAAGTTATAACTATATTTACTCATTGCATAACAAATAATCCAGAAAATTATAGCAGCAAAAACGTAACCTTCCATTGCAAAACCTAACCATTCTGGATTTGTTTTAGCTAAATTTAACATTCCTACTATTTCTAAAAGACCAACAACAAAAATTAGTGGTGTATCTTTAACTAAAGCTAAAAATGTATTAGCTATGCCCGGAATTACAAGTTTTAAAGCTTGTGGAAGAATTACAAATATGTGCATTCTCCAATATCCCATTCCTAAAGATTTTGCAGCTTCGTATTGACCTCTCGGAAGTGCTTGTAATCCGCCTCTTATAACTTCAGCAACGTATGCTGCTTCAAATAACGAGATGGCTATTATACATCTTACCAATTTATCAATGAAAAAATCTGCTGGTAAAAACATTGGAAACATTACAGCAGACATAAATAACACCGTAATTAAAGGAACACCTCTCCAAAATTCAATGAAACCAATTGATATATATCTAATTAAAGGAAATCCAGATCTTCTTCCAAGGGCAAAAGCCATACCTATTGGGAAACAAAAGATCAAGCAGAAGAAGGAAATTATAAAAGTTAAAGATAATCCACCCCAAGCACCAGTTTCTACCCAGTTTAAGCCATCTAATTTTCCGAGTTCAATTAATTCTTCGTAAAAAATAAAATATTTTAATAAAATGTAAAGAGCAAAAGGAACAATTAAAAAGTAATAAAACTTAAATTTACTCGGAATAAAAAAACCAATTATTATAGAAAGTATTGCAGCAATTATTCCATATGAAAAATCAAAAAATACTGGGCCTCCCGAAATAAAGAAAAAAATAAATAAGAAAGCAATAAAAGGATAAATCACTACATAGTATAAAGTTAAGTACTTTTTAAACCTGTCGGTTGCGAAGTACCCAACTGATCCAAGTAAAGCTAAAGCAATAAATGATAAGTTTATTCTCCATTGCTCACCATTTGGATACATTCCATACATAAACCTTCTTATCCAAACTTTTATATAAGTCCAACAAGCACCTGTGCCAGTACAAACATCTTTAGAGTCACCTGCAAAACTAGCTTCAATAAAAAACCAACTTAATATTGGTGGAATTGATTTTAGAATTATGAATATTATTAATAAAGATAATATCGCATTGAAATTATTAGTATTAATATGTTTATTAAGTAAATCTAATTGTCTAATACCGCTTAACTCAATTCTTATAAAGTAAAGACCGATAAAACCAAGGATTAATGGCAATAGAAAACTTAAAAAACCAGGTAAAAAACCTGTTACATTTAGACTAAAAAAAGAATTTAGAAAAACATCTAAAACACTTACAAAAAATAAAAAAGTTCCTAAATATAAAAAGGTATAAAGATTAGATTTATCTGGTTTTAAAAAATTTATTTTAGACATTATTTTTCCTGAATTGCTATTTTGTTATTGTACCAGTTCATAAATAATGAAATTGCTATACTTAGAGATAAATATGTAAGCATTGTAATAGATACTATTTCAATTGCTTTCCCTGTTTGCATTAAAGCTGTCCCTGCAAAAACAAGTACTAAATCAGGATATGCTATAGCTGCTGCTAGTGAAGAATTTTTAGTAAGATTAAGATATTGGTTTGTTGTAGGTGGTATTATTATTCTCAACGCTTGTGGCATCACTACTAACTTAAGTACTTGATTTGGAGTTAAACCAATCGATGCAGCAGCTTCTTTCTGACCCTTTCCAACTCCTTGAATTCCTGCTCTAACACATTCAGCTATAAATGTTGCTGTGTATAATGATAAAGATAGCGCTAAAGCTATCAATTCAGGAGGTAAACTTACACCTCCCTCATATATAAAAGATGTGGTTGCTAACTGCTTTAAAACAGGAACCTCAAATGATAATCTTACCCCACCTATCAAAAAACTTATAAGAGGTAAAATCAAAATTAAACCTATTGATATAAGCAAAACTGGTGTTTGTTTACCTTGGATCTCTTGTAATTTTTTTGCTCGATAACGTATTACTATTATCGCAATAATGGCAGCAACTATCGAATAAAAGAAAATGTTAAAGTTTTGCCAAATAAAAGCAGGAACAAACAAGCCCTTTATTGTTAAAAATGTAACTCCAAAAATTGCTTCAGCATCTTGTGGGAGTGGCAAAGCTCTTAAGGCTGCAAAATACCAAAAAAATATTTGCAAAAGTAAGGGTATATTTCTAAAAAATTCTACATAAAAAGCAGCAAATTTATTTATTAGATAATTTGGTGATAGCCTTGCAATACCGACTATTACACCAAGTATAGTTGCAAAAAAAATCCCGATAACTGAGACAAGAATAGTATTTAGTAAACCAACTAAATAAGCTCTAAAATATGAGTGAGATCCATCATACTCTATTAAAGAAAATTGAACATCAAATGAAGATTCTTGCGATAAAAATCCATAACCAAAGTCAATACCTCTATTTTCCATATTGACCTGTGCATTATAAGTAAAAAAACCAAAGATAAGTACAACAGCTATAACTGTCATTAATTGAGGGCCAATATCTTTTAGTTTAAAATTCACAATGTGGATAATATATGAGTTTAAAAAAAAAGGGCTAGAAAAATCTAGCCCTTTTAACTAATTTATAACTTAAATTATCTTGATGGTGGAACGTATAAAATACCACCTTTAGTCCATAGTTCATTTGGACCTCTGTCTGGTAAAATACCTGTGTCAGCTATATTTCTCTTATAACTTTCACCATAGTTTCCAACTTGTTTGATAATTCTTAAGTTCCACTCATTGTCTAATCCGAATGCTGCACCCATTTCACCTTCAGCACCAACAAGTCTTTTGATTTGTGGATTGTCTGAAGTTTTCATTGAGTCTGCATTTGCTGAAGTAATACCATATTCCTCAGCTTCGATCATAGTGTTCAAAGACCATCTTACGATATCTTCCCATACTGAATCACCTTGTCTAACAACTGGTCCTAAAGGTTCTTTAGAAATAGTTTCTGGCAGAACAATGTGTTCATCAGGATTTTTCATTTTAGTTCTTTGAGCAGCTAAACCAGATTTATCAGTAGTGTAAGTATCACATCTACCTGCATCATATGCAGCTACAACTTCGTCAGCTTTTTCAAAAGCAACTGGTTCATAAGAAATTCCTCTAGAATTAAAGAAGTCTCTCATGTTTAACTCAGTTGTTGTACCAATGTTTGTACAAGCTGAGATACCATTTTTAAATTGACTAGTTGAAGTAATACCTGAACTTTTTCTTACCATGAAACCTTGTCCATCGTAAAAGTTCACACCTACGAAAGTAAGTCCGATATCAGCATCTCTAGAAAGAGTCCAAGTTGTGTTTCTTGATAAGATATCAATCTCACCAGAAGTTAAAGCTGTAAATCTTTCTTTAGCACTTAGTGGTGTAAACTTAACTTTGTTTGCATCACCTAATACTGCAGCAGCTACCGCTCTACATACATCAACGTCAACACCAGTCCAATTTCCTGCAGCATCAGCATTAGAAAATCCTGGAAGACCTTGAGATACTCCACATCTTACAAAACCCTTTTTTTGAGTGTTTTTAAGTGTTTTTGATTTTTTAGCAGCCATAGACTCTGTTGTAAAAGTGAACAACACAGCTACCATAGCAACTAAAGAAGTTAATTGTTTTAAGTATTTAAACATTTTTCTTCCTATTGTTTATTTATTTGTTAACAAATAATTCAAAATTACTTTTGAATATCCATAATTTAAGCATGTAAAAAATAACTGTTCAAGTTAAAATTAATTCAAAACAGACTTGATAATAGAGCATAGAAACTCATTTTTGACTTATTTTGGCGCGCCCTGGAGGATTCGAACCTCCGACCCTCGGTTTAGAAAACCGATGCTCTATCCAGCTGAGCTAAGGGCGCAGCTGGTTTAGACATACATATACAATAATTATCTAATTTTTAAAAAGAAATTTTCTTATAAGTAGTAAGATTGTTAATAACTCTATTCTTCCCACAATCATAAAGAAAATTAGACAATATTTTGAGAAGAATTCAAGATTGTTAAAATCAAAATCATTTAAACCATAAATTGAGGAGTTTACTGTATTCATTAAAGTTAAAATAGATAATTTAAATGAATTAATAAAATTAACACCACTTAACGACAATAATGAAGTTAAAGTAAACAAAGATAAAATAAAAATTATTATTGTTAAAAAGTATTTATTTATTTCATTGATATTGAAATTAATCTTAGTAAAAAAAAGTTTATTCATAAAAATATTCTTTGGTTTACTAAAAGATAAAATCTGATTCAAAGAAAATTTCAAAAGAGAATATATCTTTATAAATCTTAAGCCAGAACTAGTTGAAAAAAAAGAACCCCCGATAATTACCAATATTAAATATATAAAATTTAAATTGGTTTGTTGAGTATTAAGTGAAAAACCAATGTTTGATATACTACTCGTTATAGCTAAAAGATTATAAGAAAAATCATAATTAAAACTAAAAAAAAGAAAAAAAATAGTTACCACTGATATAAAGTATATAACTAAATGTAGGTCCTCATAAAAAAAATTAATATTGTTTTTTTTTGAAAAAAACAAATTGTAAATAAAAAATAAACTAAAAAAAGATGAAAGCATTAATATTGATAAAACTATAACTTGATAATTATCTTTTATAATATTTGATAAATCATTTACGGGTAAAAAGCCTCCTGATGAAATTATTGTTAAAGCAAGATTTAAGGAATCAAATGTTCTTATTGAAAAAAGATTTAATAATATAAAAATAAATATAGTTAAAGATGAATAAAGTATAAAAATTTTAATAGCTTGTTTAAAACTTTCTGAACTATTAAAAGATGTAAAATTTGTTAATGTCTTTTTAAAACTTTCGTCATAGATATCTATAAGATAGATTATTGAAAATAAAAAATATAGACCTCCTATCCATTGTATTGAAGACCTCCAAAGTATCAAGCTTTGATCAATAAGTTTAATATTTTCAAATATAGTAAAACCTGTTGATGTAAAACCAGAAATTGACTCAAAATAAGAATTAATAAATGTAAGATTATAAATACTTAAATAAAATGGGATAGATAAAATAAATGGAATTAATAAATACCCTAAAAATACTGTTAATATTTTATCAAAAATGTTTGATTTATTTTTATTATTTCCAAATTTATAGAAAATAAAAAATATAATAAAAGAACAAGTTAAAGTTAAATAATACGTATCTAAATTTAAATAAAGATTAAAATAGTAAGAGTAAATTATATTAAAAAAAGACAATACTGAGGTAATACCAAAAAAAAAACTTAAATATTTTATCTGCAATCCAAACATTTAATTAAACAGAGCTTAATCTGAAAAGATTCTCTACAACAGGTATAGTATCTTTCTTAACAATCAAAACTACTTTATCATCATTTTGAAATATAAAGTTTGATTTAGGAATGATAACTTTTTTGTCTCTTAAGACAGCACCAATTCTAATTTGATCTGGTAGATCAGCATTTTTTAATTCCTTATTAATCAATTCGGATGTTTCAATAATTTCGGCCTCAATAACTTCATATTCTCCATCAGATATTGTATAGGCATTCTCTATAGTTCCTTTGTGAACATGCTTTAAAATACTTGATACTGTATTCATTCTTGGATCAATCAAATCATCTATCTTAAGAGAGGATTGTAATAAAGAATAATTAGGTTTATTAATCAATGCCATTGTTCTCTTATTTTCAATATCCTTTTGATCTTTAACAAATTTTTCAACAAGTACACTCACCATCAAGTTATCTTCATCGTCATTAGTTAATGCAAGAACTGTCTCGGCCTCATCTAGATTAGCCTCAGATAAAACTTCTTCATCTAATCCATCTCCATTGATAACAATAGTATTATTTAATTCGTTGGCTAAATATTCTGCACGCGATTTTTGTTTCTCAACAATTTTAACTCTTACACCTTCGAGAGTTTCTTCAATATTTTTAGCAAGATTATATCCTATATTTCCGCCTCCAATTATTAAAACTTTTTTAGATATTTTTTCTGTATGACCAAAAGCTTCAAGAGTTTCGGGCATCTGAGATGAATTTATTATTACATAGATTTTATCATTTACCTCAATAACATCATTTTTTTTTGGTATAAAAGACTTATCACCTCTAATAATAGCAATAATATTAGCATCGAGATTTGGAAATTTTTTAGTTAATTCATTTAACTTTAATCCTATTAATTTACAGTTATTTTGAATTGATATTTCTAATAGTCTAATTTGATTATCTGCGAATGGTACACTATCTAACGCGCCTGGTGCCTCTAATTTTCTTTGGATAGATTTTGCAATCTCAATTTCTGGTGAAATGATAACATCAATCGGTAAATTTTCTTTATTATAAACTCTTGTAAATTTTGGATTCAAGTAATCTTGTGATCTTATTCTAGCTATCTTTTTTTGGATGTTAAAGATAGAAAATGCTATTTGACAAATTAACATGTTAATTTCGTCATTTCTGGTAACTGCAATAATCATATCGGTTTCTGTGGCATTGGCTTTTTCAAGAATTGATGGAAAAGTAGCTTTTCCAACTATAGCCTTTACATCTAAAGCGTCATTTATTTTTTGTATATCCTCACTTGATTGGTCTATCACAGTTATAGAATGACCCTGTTCACTTAATAATTTTGCAATAGTAAAACCAACTCTTCCTGCGCCACAAATAATTATATTCATTTAATTAAATTCTTTAATTCCTAGACCTTTTAGCTTTCTGTGAAGAGCACTTCTCTCCATACCAACAAAAGTAGCTGTTTTCGATATATTTCCATTAAATTTCTTTAATTGTATAGTTAAATACTCTTTTTCAAATTTTTCTCTAGCCTCTTTTAGTGGCACAGATAAGCTATTTTCATTAATTTTATTAATATTGCCGTCACTTTTTATGGACTCCTTAATTATACTTGAAATTTTTTCCTGGGTATTTGGCTGTAATATCGCAATTCTTTCTATTAAATTTCTCAGTTCTCTAACATTACCATGCCACTCATGGTTTAATATATAACTATTATTTTCATCAATATCTAATTTCTTTATATTGTAGCCTTCTGATATTTTGTCTGAAAAATAATTTATAAGATGAGGAATATCTGAAATCCTCTCTCTTAAGGGTTTAACATTTATCTCGAAAACATTTAATCTATGAAATAGATCCTCTCTAAAGTTTCCTAATGCGATTTCTTTTTTTAAATCTTTACTAGAAGAACAAATTAACCTTACATCAACATTAATATCATTATTACCATTTACTCTTTTAAATTTTTGATCAGTGAGGACTCTTAAAATTTTAGATTGGATAGCAAGTGGTATTTCTGATACTTGATCAACTAAAAGAGTTCCTTTATTAGCTTTTTCTAATGCACCGTAAGAAATTGATCCGTCACTTTTTTCTTCCCCAAATAATTCCAGTTCATATTTATCATTATCTAATAATGCCCCGTTAATAATAACAAATGATTTATTTTTTCTTTTAGATTTTTTATGAATTTTTCTTGCAATCAATTCTTTACCTGATCCCGAGGGACCATTAATAAAAATTCTACTTTCGGTAAGAGAAATCTTTTCAATCTGATCTTTTATATTTAAAATATTTTTACTTTCACCAATAAGATCATATGAGGAGAAAAGTTTATTTTCATATTCTCTATTTTGAGTTTTTAAATTTAAATTTTCTACTGCTCTACTAATAAAATTTAACAACCTTGTACGATCAAAAGGTTTTTCAACAAATTCGAATGCACCATGTTTTAAGGAATTTATCGCCATTTCTATATTTGCATGACCAGAAATCATTATCACAGGTACATCATTATTTTTTGACTTAATATGAGATAATAATTGTATGCCATCATAATCTCCTTTATCTAATTTAACATCAAGAATAGCAACATCTGGCATTTTTTTATCAATCTCTTTGAGAGCTTGATTGTAATTTGCTGCCATTCTTGTTTTGTAGCCAGCATCAATGATAAGTTCATTAAGGATATTTCTTATGTCAGAGTTATCATCAACGATTAAAATTTCTATAGTCATTAATAAAAAATAATTTCTACTTTCGCTCCATCGGGTACAGAAACAAAATTTAATTTACCATTATGATCATTTATAATTTTATTTACTATTGAAAGACCTAAACCTGTTCCATTTTTTTTTGTTGTAAAATAAGGGTTTAAAATATCTTTAATATTTTTCCTAAAATTTTCAAAACCCATTCCACTATCATTGATTACAATTGAAATGTGGTCATTTTCGTCAAAAATTTCAATAGTAATAATTTTATTAAAATTGCTTGTATTTTCAGCTTTTTGTTGGATACTTTCTATAGAATTTTTTATTAGATTAAAAAAAACTCTTCCCAACTGTTCTTTATCACAATTAAATTCAATTTTAGATTTGAGTGGAACAAAATTAATCTTTATTGACAAATCGATCTCTGACAATAATTTTATATTATCTTTAATTATCTCAATTAAATTATTTTTTTTAATAATGGGTTTAGGCATTCTTGCAAAATCAGAAAATTCATTAACTAAATTACCAATTTGATTAATTTGATTATTAATTATCTTTAGATTTTCTTCAAAATTAATTTTTTCATTATTATCAATTTGATTGGTATATTTTTCTTTTAATCTATCTATAGATAATTGAATAGGTGTAAGTGGGTTTTTTATTTCATGAGCAAGTTTTCTGGCAAGATTTCCCCAAGCTTCATGTCTCTCATTTATAATTAATTTTTCTTGCTGATCTTTTAATCTATTTATCATTGAATTAAAATTTTTATTTAATTTTTCCATATCTTTATCAGTTTTAATTTCAGGAACTTTTGTGCTTAAGTCACCCTCACCAATAGCAGAAGAGGCTAATATCAAATTATTAATAGATCTAAAAAATCTCGAAGAAAATCTTATTGCAATAGTTATGGATATAAAAAGCAATAAAGTTACAATAATCAAATAAATTATTGCAAAAGATATTTTTATGCCTGTACTTCTTTCTTCAACAGTATAATAAAAATTGATTGCTTCTTGAGACTCATTTAGATATTTTGAAATATCTTTATCAAGATATTTCACAACATATAAAAATCTATTTTCAAAAGCTTGTAATCTCATAATAGCTGCAGAAATGTTTTGTGGAGCGTTGATAATCTTTAGGGGTCTATCGTCATCTAAAACAAGTTTTAATGCACCATCTAATGGTGGCATGTATTTTTTTAAATCATCTATATTTGTAAATAGTAATTTCTTATTTTGATCAATAATATGGATTTCATCAATATCTCTGATTAGTTTTTGAGTTTTAAGAAATCTCTCATATTCTTTATTGTTGTCGTTTAGAAATTTAGCACTCTTATTAGTATCAAAGGCAATCAAAACAATATCTGACTCAATTTTATTTCTTACCTCTTCTACATAACTTTTAGCAAGTTCATAAGAATTGTTAACTACAGTGGTAACTTTTTTATCGAAATATTTTTCAAGAGCAAATGAAAACAAAAAAAGTGAAAAAATTGAAATTAATATTGATGGAATTAAAGTAAAAAGAGAAAAATAAGTAATATAACGTTTATTAGACTTTAGACCATCTTTATCAATATCAATTTTAATTGATCTTTTTACCTCTAAAAATATAAATACGAATAATAATACAAGAAGAAAAATATTAACAATTAACAAATATTGTAAATTATTTTGATTTAATTCAATAAAACTTCGATCAATGAATGTCAAAAAAGTTAAAAATCCAATAAATAGTGTGATACTAGATAGAATAATTATGAATATATTTTTTTTCAAAAATTCAATCATAATTTAGAATTATAGCATTTAAACGAATGAACAACTATTTTGTAATACTCGCAGCCGGTAAAAGTAAGAGATTTCATAAAGATATCGCTAAACAATTCTATTATTTTAATAATAAAGAAATCATCGATCATTCAGTTGAAAAATCACTAAATTCAAAGCTTTTTAGAAGAATCTTAATTGTTACAAACAATTTGAAACATTTAAAGAAAAAAAATTATCCAAAATCGATAAGTATTATTAAGGGTGGAAAAGAAAGATCAGACTCCTCTTTATTGGCACTTAAATTTCTTAAAAGATACAAACCAAAAAATGTTTTCATCCATGATGCTGCAAGACCAAATTTTTCAATTAATTTGTTAAAAAAAATTTCAAAAAATCTTAAAAATAATAAAGCTGTTGTACCAGCTATATTCTCTAAAGACTCAATAAAATATAAGATTAAGACCAAGATATTTAATTTAGAAAGAAAAAATTCTTTATTAACTCAAACACCGCAAGCTTTTAGATTTAAAGAATTATTTAATTTAGCAATAAAAGAGAGAAGAAAAGTAAATGATGAGGCTACACTTTTTGTTAATCAAAATTATAAGATAAAATTTATACCAGGTGAAAACCAAAATAATAAAATAACTTATATAAATGATATAAATGTTTCTAAAACATATTTTGGTATAGGTTTTGATATTCATAGGCTAGTTAAGAAAAAAAAACTTTATTTAGGTGGAATTAAAATACCTTTTCATTCGGGATTAAAAGGTCATTCAGATGGCGATGTAATTTTACATGCTATTACTGATGCAATTTTAGGAGCTACAAGAAAAAAAGATATTGGAACTTACTTTCCAAATACGAAAAAATTTAAAAATATTAGATCTTCAAAAATGTTAAAACCAATTATTGATAATCTTTATAAGTCTAATTTTTTAATAAATAACCTTGATATAAATCTAATTTGTGAACAACCTAAAGTTTCAAAATATCGAGACAAAATTATTAACTCAATATCAAAGCATACCAATTTAAATAAAAGTCAAATTAATCTAAAAGGTAAAACAGTGGAAAAATTAGGTTTGATAGGAAAAGAAAAAGCAATTGCTTGTGAAGTAATAGTTTCAATAACAAAATATGACTAAAACTATAAATACTTTATTCGTTACAATGTTTGGTTTGGGTAAATTACCAAAAATTCCTGGTACTTTTGGATCGCTAGCAACAATATTCATACTTTATGTTTTTTTCCATAAATTAAATTTATCCTCAAATTTAATATTAGTAATTTTAATTGCTATTTTTATTTACTCTTTTTTGGCAATTGCAAGTCATATTAAAGATAATCAAAATAAAGATCCAAAAGAAGTGATTATAGATGAATTCATTGGTCAATCTATACCAATTTATCTTTATGAAATCTCACATGGAACAGTAAAATCAGATAATGAAGCTATAATTTTTTATATTCTTTGTTTTGTATTATTTAGATTTTTTGACATTGTTAAACCATTTCCAGTAAGTTTTTTTGATAAAAATTTTAAAAATAGTTTTGGAGTAATTATGGATGATGTTTGCGCAGGTTTTTATGTTGTTTTATCTTTAATTTGTTTTATGGTTTTAAGTAGTTATTTTATATAATGAACTCTTTAATAAGACTATTGACTAAAAAAAAACTTAAAATCTCATTTGCAGAGTCGTGCACTGGAGGACTGCTTTCTAGTGCTATTACTTCTATTAATGGCGCATCAAAAGTATTTAATTTAGGCCTAGTCACCTACTCTAATCAAGCAAAAATTAAAGTTTTAAAAGTAAATAAAAATATTATTAAAAGATATGGTGCTGTTAGTTATGAATGTTGTTATGCAATGGTTAATAATTTATCTCAGATATCTAAAGCTAATATCAATGTCTCAATAACTGGTATTGCAGGACCTAAAGGTGGTACCAAACAAAAGCCTGTAGGTTTAGTTTATATTGGTGTTAAAAAAGGTAATAAAACTCAAATAAATAAGTGTTTATTTAAAAGTAAAAAAAGATCTTTAATTCAAAAAGCTACTGTTAAAAAAGCTTTAAATTTAGTTCTTAGAATTGCTAAATAGTTCTTCAGCTCTCTTCTGAAAAGCATCAGCTATTTTTTCCAAACCAAATTGAAAAGAAACAATCATCAAAGAATTTAAAAACTTGTTTTTAATTTCAAAATCAATATCAAAAGTGACTTCTGTAATCCCATTATTTTTATAAATAAACTTCCAGTTGTTTGTTAAATGGTTTAATGGTCCCTCTATGTTTTTAACAAAGATAGAGTCATTTTTTTTATCAAAAGAAACATCACTTTTGTATGTATCTTTAAATGGTCCTTTGCCAATTGTAAGATCAGCAATTATTTTTTGTAAATCACCTTCATTTTTATTTTCGTAAATTTTTGCATCATAACAAAAAGGAACAAACTGGGGATATTTTTCAATATCAAGGACAAGATTTATTAAATCTTTTTTTTTACATTCAATCAACCTCTTTACAGAAGCTTTTGGCATTAATGATTATTTAATCTATTTTGTTTAAGTTTAGCAAAATCTTCATCTGCATGATAAGAAGATCTAGTTAAAGGAGATGACGAAACTAAAAGAAAACCTTTTGATTTTGCAATAATTTCTAATTCTTTAAATTCAGCTGGATGATAATATCTTTCAAGAGGATGATGTTTCACAGATGGCTGAAGGTACTGACCGATTGTAATAAAATCTACATTTGCAGATCTTAAGTCATCCATAACTTGTAATATTTCATTATGCTCTTCTCCAAGACCAACCATTATTCCTGATTTAGTGAACACTTTAGTGTGGTTTTTTTTTGCATTTTTTAAAAGTTCTAGTGAAGCAAAATACCTAGCCCCTGGTCTAACTTTTAAATACAGTCTCGGTACGGTTTCAATATTATGATTAAATACATCTATATCTGCTTCAAGTAATTTTTTATAGGAGTCTCCTTTTCTTAAAAAATCTGGTGTTAAAACCTCAATAGTAGTACCTGGGTTTTTTTTTCTGGTAGTTTCGACTACTTTTTTAAAATGATTTGATCCACCATCTGGTAAATCGTCTCTGTCAACAGAAGTAATCACAACATGTCTTAAATTTAATTTTTTAACTGCATTAGCTATCTTAATATCCTCAAATGGATCTAATTTTTCTGGTTTACCAGTTTTAACATCACAAAATGCACAAGCTCTAGTACATGTGTCGCCCATAATCATAAACGTAGCGTGTCTTTTACTCCAACACTCAGTGATATTTGGACAATTAGCTTCTTGGCATACCGTAACAAGATTGCTTTTGTTAACAACAGTTTTTGTGGTAAAAAATTCTTTACTGTTAATTAATTTTGATCTTATCCAGTTTGGTTTTTTTTTAATAGGATTAACTGGATTTTTAACTTTTTCGGGATGCCTAGATTTAATTTTTTGCGTCATCTTTTTTTATAATATAAATTTTTTCATTTTTTTTTCCATATAAAAATCTTTCTCTAATTAAAGTTTCAATATAATCAAGATCTAGATTGTCACTTAATAATGAATTTTTAAAATCCAAGTCATTTATTTGATTTTTTAATGATGACTCCTTTATTTTTAAATCATTTAAAATTTGTTTTTTTTCATAATATGAAATTAATCCTCTTTCGCCTGATAAGAGATTAAAGAAAAAATATATAATAAGAAAAACCGATATAAGCAGAAAATAATTTTTTTTTAATCTTTGAAGCATTAATGAATCTTATTCATTCTAGCTTTTTTTCCAAGTTCTTCTTCTATACGTAATAATTGATTATATTTAGCAACCCTCTCTGATCTAGCTAAAGATCCTGTTTTTATTTGATTAGAATTAGTACCAACAGCAAGGTCAGCAATAAATGTGTCTTCACTATCGCCAGATCTATGAGAAATAATTGTTTTAAATCCTATAGTTTGAGCAAATCTGATTACATCTAAGGTCTCTGAAACAGTACCGATTTGATTTAGTTTAATTAAAATTGCATTAGATGATAAGTTTAAAAATCCTTTCTTAAGTCGCTCAAGATTAGTGACATAAAGATCATCACCTACAATCTGGACTTTTTGATGAGATTTCATTAACTTGCTCCACGATATCCAATCATTTTCTGCAAAGGGATCTTCAATTGATTTAATCTTATATTTATTAATCATTTTTTTATATTTTTGAATAGATTTTTCGACAGAAATGTAGCTTTTAGAATGAATAGAATACTTATTTTTTTTATATAACTCATTCGCAGCTACGTCCAAACAAATTGAAACATCTTTACCATTTATAAAGCTTGATTTTCTTATAGCTGAAACAATTAAATCCAAAGCTTGATTGTTGTTATTAATCATTGGTGCAAATCCACCCTCATCTCCAACAGATGTAGATAATCCTTTATTCTTTAAAATTTTACTTAAATTTTTAATCACTAAAAAACAAATCCTCATCGCATCAGAAAAATTTCTCGCACAATCTGGTCTGATCATAAATTCTTGAATTCTTAAACCATTATTGGCATGTGCCCCACCGTTAACTATGTTCATAAGTGGAAATGGTAGCTTAAAATTATTTTTTATTAAGAAAGTTTTATATAATGGTTGTTTCTTCATTTTTGCTGAAAGTTTTTTTGCTGCCATTGATACTGCTAATATAGAATTTGCTCCTAACTTTGTTTTTTGTCTAGTTCCATCTAAATTAATCATAATAGAGTCTATTCTCTCTTGATTGTGTATACTTTGTCCCTTAAGTTTATTTGAAATTTTAGCATTGACCAAACTAATTGCATTAAGAACACTTTTTCCTAAGTATCTTTTATTGTTTCTATCTCTTTTTTCAAAAGCTTCGAAGGTTCCTGTCGATGCTCCTGAGGGACAAATTGCTGTTGCACTTTGATTTTTGACAAAAACTTCAGCTTCAATTGTTGGATTGCCTCTACTATCAAAAACTTGTCGGGCTTTTACTTTTGTAATTTTACTCACTTATTTTTAATCAAATTATCTATATCAGTTAATTGTTTTAATAGACTTTCTAATTTATCTAACGGTATCATATTTGGACCATCGGAAGGGGCATTATCAGGATCTTGATGTGTTTCTATAAAAACTCCCGCAACACCTACTGCAACTGCTGCTCTTGCTAAGTGTTCTACAAACTCTCTTTGTCCCCCACTTTTTTCACCAAGACCACCTGGCTGTTGAACCGAGTGAGTAGCATCAAAAATAACTGGATAACCATTTTTTGCCATGATGGGTAATGCTCTCATATCTGAGACTAAAGTATTATAACCAAAACTAGCACCTCTTTCGGTGACTAAAATATTTTTATTTCCAGATTCCGAAATTTTTTTTGTTACATTGACCATATCCCATGGAGCTAAGAATTGACCTTTCTTTACATTAATAATTTTATTTGTTTTAGCTGCAGCAATTAATAAATCAGTTTGACGACACAAAAAAGCTGGTATTTGCAAAACATCAACATGATTTGCAACGATTGAACATTGTACTATGTTATGTACATCAGTTAAAATAGGTATATCTAGCTCTTTTCTTATCTTATCAAAAACTGGTAGTGATGCATCTAAGCCCACTCCTCTTTTGCCTTTAAGACTGGTTCTATTTGCTTTGTCGAAAGATGTTTTGTAAATAAATCCTAAACCAAATTTTTTTGTAATATCTTTTATTTTGCCTGCCACATCCATGGCATGTTGTTCAGTTTCAAGCTGACAAGGACCTGCGATGATACATAATTTATTATCGTTTGAGATTTCTATTTTATTACAATTTACCTTAATACTACTCATTTATGATTTTTTGATGCTTTGATAAATGAAGAGAATAAAGGATGAGGGGCCAAAGGTCTAGATTTAAATTCAGGATGAAATTGAACACCTATGAACCATGGGTGATTTTGAAGCTCAATTATTTCTGGTAATTTATTATCTGGTGACATTCCTGAAAAAATTAATCCTTTATTTTCAAATTGATCTTTGAGTTTATTGTTAACTTCATATCTATGTCTATGTCTTTCTTTAATAAAACTAGATTTATAAATTCTATTTATGGCAGAATTATTTCTTAATTTTGCTTCGTACAAGCCTAATCTCATTGTTCCACCTAAATCTTTGTCTGTTCCTTTTATTATTTCTCCATTTTTATCCCATTCATTAATCAAACCAATAACTGGGTAGCAATTTCTATCTAGCTCTGTGGATCCAGCTTTTTTAATCTTTAATTTATTTCGTGCAAATTCAACAATAGCCATTTGCATTCCAAAACAAATACCAAGGAATGGTATCTTGTTTTCTCTAGCATATTTAATTGCGGAGATTTTTCCCTCAGTTCCTCTTTTGCCAAAACCACCAGGAATCAATAACCCTGATACATTTTTTAGTTTTGATTTGATTTCATTATTTTTCAAATTATCAGACTCTATTCTCACTAAATTTACTTTTACATTATTTGCAATTCCACCGTGAACTAAGGCTTCATCCAAAGATTTATACGCATCTTTTAAATTTACATATTTTCCAATTATTGCAATATTAATTGATTTTTTTGTCTTTAAGACAATGTTGGTTATTTTTTTCCATGGGCTTAGGTTGGGTCTTTTTTTTGGTATGAGTTTAAAAAATTTTAAAACTTGTTTATCTAATTTTTGATTATAAAAACTAATTGGCGCTTCATATATAGTTCTTACATCCACTGTTTCAATAACATTATCAATTGGGACATTGCAAAATAATGATATTTTTTTTCTTTGATCTAATGGTATAGATCGTTGAGATCTACAGATTATTATATCTGGTTGTATTCCTATACTTCTTAATTCTTTAACCGAGTGCTGAGTTGGTTTAGTTTTTATTTCATCTGATGATTTTAAAAAAGGTACAAATGTTAAATGAATGAATAATGTTTTTGATTTACCGTGTTCATTTGAAAATTGTCTTATAGCTTCAACAAATGGCAAGCTTTCAATATCTCCAACTGTTCCACCTATTTCGCATATTACAAAATCCTCGTTTGTAATATCTTTTTTAATGAATTCTTTTATTCGATTTGTAATATGAGGTATCACCTGAACAGTTTTTCCAAGGTATCCTCCTTTTCTCTCTTTTTTGATAACATCACTGTAAATACGACCAGTCGTAATATTGTCTGATTGTTTAGAAGATATATTTGTAAATCTCTCATAATGACCCAAATCTAAGTCTGTTTCAGCACCATCATCCGTAACAAAAACTTCTCCATGTTGGAATGGGCTCATTGTTCCTGGGTCCACATTTAAGTATGGATCCATTTTTCTTAACCTAACTTTGTAACCTTGAGATTTTAATAAATAAGCTAGTGATGCGGATGAAAGACCTTTTCCTAATGATGAAACCACGCCGCCAGTGACAAATATATATCGCGCCATGGAAGTATCTTATAGCTAATAAAAAAGTAAATGAAAAGTATTAATTATTATTTTCTGGGATTGTGGGTGTGTCTTCCTCAACTTGATCTAAAACCGAGCTTGAGGGTGTTAAATCACCTCTAGATACAATAGTTAAAGCTAGACTGCATATAATAAATAGAGTTGCAACAACGCCAGTTGCTTTTGTCATAAAATTTCCTGCTGTCTTTGAAAACATCATGTTTTCCTGAGAAACTCCAATTCCAAGTGCTCCACCCTCAGACTTTTGCATCAAAACCAATAAAACTAAAATTAAAGCAAGAATGATATTCAGTACTAACAATATATTTTCCATGGAGGTTAATTATATGTTTTTTTGATTATATCAATGAATTTTTTAGGATCTTGAGAGGCTCCTCCTATAAGAAATCCATCGATATTTTTTATTAATTTTAATTCATTTATATTTTTTGGATTTACTGAACCACCATATAAAACTTTGATATTTCTAACTTTTTTTTTTATAAAATTAATAGTACTGAATAGGTCATCTAGTTTAGGTATTATACCTGTCCCAATTGACCACACAGGCTCATAAGCAATTATAATATTTTGTTTTTTATTAACTTTTTGTAAACACAAAGCAATTTGCTTTGATAAAATTTTTTTGGTAATTTTTTTTCTTTTTTGACCTAAGGTTTCACCAATACAAAAAATAACTTTTAAACCTGATTTGGTGGCTGCTTTAATCTTATTATTAATTAATTTATCTGTTTCACCAGACTCACGATTTTCTGAATGACCTAAAATAACATACTTGGCTCCAACATTCTTTAACATCATAGGATTTATGGAACCGGTTGAAGCACCATAAGTAAGGCTTTCATTGCAATTTTGGGCACCAATTTGAATTTTAGAATTTATAACTTTTTTAAACATTGGATTAATCAATGTACTTGGTGGGCAATAAATAATTTTAGTTTTATTTGACTTTTTAAATATTTTTAAAAATTTGATTACTTTATTAAGTGAATTTAATGTGCTTAATCCGCCAAACATTTTCCAATTAGCAATAAAATACATATATTTATTTGTCATCTACCAAAATTTAATCTATAGGTTTGCTTTTTATAGATCAATAAATTTATATAGTAATGATAGGTACTTTTAGAAATTTTGCTAAAACAAAGTTTGCCGGAATATTGGTGTTTATAATGATTATACCTTTTGTGTTTTGGGGTATGGGAAGTATGTTTAGTAGTGGAAACACAAATACAATTGCGAAAATAAATGAGTCAAATATTTCTACAGAGGAATTTATTGATTACTTAAATAATTCTGGGATTCCTCAAAATACAATAAGAGAAAATTTAAATGATAATATTATTGAAGAAATATTATCTACAGTTGTTTCAGCTAAAATTTTAGATTTAGAAATTGAGGAATACAATTTGATTATTTCAAAAGAGACGCTTCTCAAATTGGTAAAAAAAAATAAAAATTTCTTAGATGAACAAGGAAATTTTCAAAGAATTAAATATGAGAAATTTTTACTTGAAAATAATCAAACAGCACCTCAGTTTGAATTACGTCTAAAAAAGCGTGAATTACAAAAAAACTTATTCAGTTTTGTGGGTGCTGGAACTGTTACTCCAAAATTTTTAATAAAGAAACTTTATGAGGAAGAAAATAGAAAATTAGAAATAGATTATATAAATTTAAATACATTTTATAAAAAGAAAGATAGTTTCACAGATAATGATATAAAAAAGTTTTTAGATGAAAATAAAGATAATTTAAAAGTAGAATATATTGATTTTAATTATTCTATAATAAATCCTAAAAATTTAGTTGGTGTAGATGAATTTAATCAAGCTTTTTTTGATAAAATTGATCAAATAGAAATTGATATTTCAAATGAACTTCCTTTTGAAACAATTGTTACAAACTTTAATTTAAAGTCTAAAAAAATTAAAGATTTTAGATTCACTTCCGATAAGAATGATATAGAAAAAAAGATATTTGAAGCACGAAATAATGAGTTTGATATTATTGAATTTCAAGATGATTATATTCTTTACAAAATAATAAAATCAGAACAACGTTCTCCTAATTTAGATGATCTAGTTTTAAAAGAAGAGATTAAAGGACTAATATATGAAAGAGAAAAGTATGAATATAATAAAGATTTAATAAAAAAAATTGATGAAAAAAATTTTAATAACAAAAATTTTATAAAAATGGGAAACAATAAAATTGAAAATTTATTATTAAATTCTATCAAAGATGATAAAAAATTTGATATTAAAGCTGTAGAACTTATGTATTCATTACCTGTAAATTCTTTTACACTTATAAATGATGAGATAAGCAACATTTATTTGGCTAAAATAAAGAACTTTCAAAATGAGACAATGGAAAATAATGACAAAATAAACGAATATACATACAAACAAAATTCAAATTTAAAAAATAATATGTTAAAATCTTACGATTTATATCTCAACAGCAGATATGATGTTACATTAAATCAAAAAACAATAGAACGAGTTAAAAATTTCTTTCAATGAACCTAAATCGAAGCTTCAAAGATTTTAAGTTTCGACACAGAAGCAATAAAAATCAAATCATATATACTTCAAAAAAAATTAAAGAAGATGAAGAAATTTTAAATTTAATAGATAATTTTTTAAATGAAAAAAATAGCTTTATATTTGAGTCAGTAGAGAAAGGTAAGATCAAAGGAAGATATACTATATTTGGTAAAAATCCTGATAGGATATGGGAATTTAGAAATAAAGATTCTTATTTAATTCAAAACGATAAGAAAATTAAACTTAAAGATAAACCTGAAAACCTGATTGAGAAAATAATTGAGGAATTTAAATTTGAAACTCCTAAAAAATTACCAAACCTTTGTTCTTTAATTTCAGGATATTTCTCTTATGATTCTATAAGATATATAGAGAAAATTCCGAATAATTGTAAGGATGATCTGAATATACCTGATGTAAGACTTCTGCGACCGAGAACACTTATAATTCACGATAATTTAAAAAAAGAGATATTCTTTATTACAAATATATACAAAGACGAAAAAATTAGAGACTATCAAAAAAAATATGACGAGATAAGATCAGATCTTTATAGATTGCTAATTCAATCATCAATTAAAAATATAGATAATAGAAAACAATTAAAATCAAATAATATTAAAGTTAAATCAAATACTTCCAAAAATAAATTCTTAAAGATGGTCAATAAAGCAAAAAAATATATAAAATTGGGAGATATATTTCAGGTAGTTTTAAGTCAAAGATTTGAAGCTAAGTTAACAAAAAAACCAATTGATATTTATAAAAAACTTAGAGTGACTAATCCATCGCCTTTTATGTTTTTTTTCAATTTCAGTGACTTCCAAATTATTGGTGCAAGCCCAGAAATACTAGTGAGACTAAGGGATAATAAAATTACTGTAAGACCAATTGCTGGGACAAGACCAAGGGGCAAAACATTAAAGGAGGATCGTTTTTATGAAAAAGATCTTCTTAATGATAAAAAGGAGCTTTCAGAGCATTTAATGTTATTAGATTTAGGAAGAAATGACGCTGGTAAAGTTTCAAAAATTAATACGGTAAAAGTGACTGAGAGTTTTATTATTGAGAGATATTCACATGTGATGCACATAGTATCAAATGTCATCGGTGATTATAATAAGAAATTTTCAAAGTTTAAATCACTTCTGGCTGGTTTCCCTGCAGGAACTGTTTCTGGGGCACCAAAAATTAGAGCTATGGAAATAATTGATGAATTAGAAACAACTAAAAGAAAAGTTTATGCTGGTGGTATTGGTTATTTTTCAGCAAATGGAGAATTTGATACATGTATAGCTTTAAGAACAGCTGTTGCTAAAAAAGATAAATTTTATGTTCAAGCTGGCGCTGGAATTGTTGCTGATAGCAAACCTTTAAAAGAGTATGAAGAAACTGTAAATAAGGCAAAAGCTTTAATTAATGCTTTAAAATGAAAAAAATAATTCTTATAGATAATTACGATAGTTTTACTTTTAATCTTTATCATTACCTATCTTCATTAAAAGTAAATGTAGATGTAATTAGAAACGATCAAATTACATCCAATAAGATATTAAAAAAAAAATATAATAAAATCGTAATCTCACCAGGCCCAGGTAATCCTAATCAATCGGGCAATTGTTTAAAAATAGTAAAATCTTTATATAAAAAAATACCAATTCTTGGTGTTTGTCTTGGTCATCAAATTATAGGACAGGTATTTGGTTCCAAAATTGTTCAAGCCAAAAAACTAATGCATGGTAAAACAAGTAAAATTATCTCAAAAAAAGTAGGGATTTTAAAAAATCTTCCAAAATCATTTGAAGCTACAAGGTATCACAGTTTAATAATTGATAAAAAATCACTATCAAAAGATCTTGATATCACAGCCGAGAGTAAAGATGGTTTAGTTATGGGTGTTCAACATAAAAAATATGATGTTCATGGAGTGCAATTTCACCCCGAAAGTATTAAAACTAAATTAGGTATTAAAATTTTAAAAAATTTTATTAGAATTTAAGATCAATGAAAGAATTCATAGATAAAATTAAAAATAAAGAAGACCTCTCTTTTGAAGAAAGTAAGGCAGCTTTTGAATTATTAATGGAAGGCAAAGCTGAAGACCAAGAAATATTTGATTTTTTAACACATTTATCAGTTAAAGGTGAAGCTTCCGGGGAAATAGCCGGCGGGGTTTTTGTGCTTAGAAATAAATCCAAAAGGGTAAATGTGGAAAATTGTGTTGATACATGTGGCACTGGTGGAGATGGTATGAATACGCTTAATATATCAACAGCCGCTGCGTTGTTGCTTGCAAGCATGGGTGTTAAAGTAGCTAAACATGGTAATAAAGCAGTATCTTCTAAATGTGGATCCGGTGATGTATTAGAGGCTTTGAATATAAAAATAAGTCTGGAACCAAAAGAAATCGAAGATCAAATAGATAAAAATAATTTTGGTTTCATGTTTGCTCCTAATTATCATTCTGCTATGAAGTTTGTTGGTCCAACCAGAAAAAAAATTGGAAAAAGAACAATATTTAATATGATCGGACCGTTAAGCAGCCCTGCTTTAGTAAAAAGACAGGTAGTTGGGGTCTTTGATAAAAAACTTTTAAGAATATTTGCAAATGCTTTAGATAGCTTAGAAATTAAATTTGCATGGATTGTAAATAGCGAAGATGGCTTAGATGAAATTTCGCCATATGCTAAAACAAATGTTATTCAATTAAAAGATAATAAAATTTCTGAAATTATTATTGATCCAAAAGAATTAAAAATTAATGCAGATAAATTTAAAAATCTTGTTGGAGATGATGCAAAATTCAATGCAGAAAAAATGATTAATATATTTAAAGGTGAGGATAACGATTTTTCTAAAGCAGTATGTCTAAATGCTGCAGCTGGATTAATTGTAAATGAAAATCATGAAGATTTTACAGAAGCGTATAAAAATGCAAGAGAGCATATTTTATCAAATAAAGTTATCAAACATTTAGAAAAAATTCAAAATGCCTGAAAATGTTCTTGAAAAAATAATTAAAAAGAAAATAGTTAAAATAGAAGATACTAAAAAAAGTATTTCAATAGATTCATTAAATGAATTAATAGGGAAAAATAAAACTTTTATTAATTTTAAGGAAAATATTGAAAAAAATATTAAAGAAAATAAATTTTCTATTATTGCTGAGATCAAAAAAGCAAGTCCTTCTGCAGGTGTAATCATAGATGATTATGACCCTGTTAAAATAGCTAGTATATATCATGATAATAAAGCCACTTGTTTATCGGTCTTGACTGAGGAAGATTTTTTTTTAGGAGATTTAATACATATAAGTCAAATTAAACAAAATATTAATTTACCAATTCTTTGTAAGGACTTTTTTGTAGATAAATTTCAAATTCCATTAGCAAAAAGTAATGGAGCAGATGCAATATTAATTATATTAGCTGGTGTAAGTGAAAGCCTTGCGAATGAGTTATATGAAGAAGCACTTAAATTTAATATGTCTGTGATAGTTGAGGTGCATACAGTTGAGGAAGCAAAACAAGCTTTAAAATTTAAAGAAGCATTAATTGGTATCAATAATAGGAACTTAAAAACTCTTAAAACTGATATAAATACAACCTTTGATATTCACGATGTTTTAGTTAATCATAAAGGTCCTTTAATTTCTGAAAGCGGAATTAAGACAAAAGATGAACTACTAGAACTCTCAAATAAAACCTCTATTAAAACTTTTCTAATTGGTGAATCACTCTTAAAGAATTTAAAGAATAATTCTATTTTTTCTGTTCTTTAGTCAAATAGTTCGCTATTTTGTTAGCTTTTTTACTATTGTGAATTAAAGAGAACTTTTGTAGAACAGATTCTGTACGATATTTGTTCTTATGCTAACAAAAAAACAAAAAAACCTGCTTTTATTTATCAACAAGAAGTTGCGTAGTTCTGGTGTTTCTCCATCTTATGAAGAAATGAAAGCTTCATTAAACCTTAAATCTAAGTCAGGAATTCATAGACTTATAAGTGCATTAGAGGAAAGAGGTTTTATTAAACGACTTGCTCATAAAGCAAGAGCATTAGAAGTAATTAAATTGCCAGAAACAGCTTCTGCAAACGACATTTATAACAGTTTTTCACCGAGCGTTATTAAAGGTGGTTTAGATGAGGAAAATTTATCTTCAGATGATGCAGAAGTGCCAGTTTTAGGAAAAATTGCTGCGGGGACACCTGTTGAAGCTATTCAAAATGAGGTTTCAAGAATACCTTTGCCAAGTAATTTAGAGAAAAATGGAGATTATTTTGGTTTAAAAGTTCAAGGAGACTCGATGATTGAAGCAGGAATTCATGAGGGTGATACAGTAATCATTAAAAGAACCGATACAGCTGATAATGGAAAAATTGTTGTTGCTCTAATTGATGAGCATGAAGCAATGTTAAAAAGAATTAGAAAAAAAGGAAAAGTTGTTGCTTTAGAAAGTGCCAACAAAAATTACGAAACTAAAATATTTGGTCCTGATAGAGTAAAAGTTCAGGGTGTATTAGTATCTTTATATAGAAACTTCTAAAAAAATAGTCTAAACCATTTTAATGAAAAAAGTAGCAACTAGATTTGCTCCCTCACCTACTGGTGCATTGCATATTGGTGGTGTTAGAACAGCTTTATTTAATTGGTTATACTCCAAAAATAATAATGGCAAATTTTATTTGAGGGTGGAAGACACAGATAAAGAGAGATCTAAAGATGAATATAAAGAGCAAATAATACAATCACTAAAATGGATTGGTATCAATTATGATGGAGAAGAATATATTCAATCAGAGAAAGTAGACGATCATATAAAAGTTGTAAATGAGCTTCTTAAGAATGGTCATGCATATAAATGTTATTGTTCAAGTGAGGAAATAGAGGAACAAAAAAAAAGAGCTAGACAAAAAAAGATTCCCTATATTTATGATAGAAAATGGAGAGACAAAAAAGAATCTGATGCTCCTAAAGATATTAATCCTGTCATTAGATTTAAAAGTCAGATTAATGGAACATCGGTATTGAAAGATTTGGTTCAAGGTGATGTCGAAATAGAAAATAATACTATTGAAGATTTTATTATCTTAAGAAATGACGGGACTCCTACATATAATTTGTCAGCATCCGTAGACGATCACCAAATGAACATGACACATATTATTAGAGGTGATGATCATAAAATAAACACCTTCAAACAAATACAAATTTATCAAGCTATGAAATGGGAATTACCCTCATTTGCTCACATACCATTGATACATACAATAGAAGGAAAGAAACTATCAAAACGAGATCAGGCGTCTACATTAGATGATTATTCCAAAATAGGCATCATGCCAGATGCCCTTCGAAATTATCTTTTAAGACTAGGCTGGTCTTACAAAGATAAGGAAATATTTACATTAGAGGAAAGTATAAAATTTTTTAATTTAGAAGGTATCGGTAAATCTCCCTCTAAACTTGATATGAGTAGAATTTTATCAATGAACGAACATTATATTAAGAACATTAATGAAAATGATTTATTCACTCAATTAACTGAATATTGCAAATTACACAAAAGTGAAATTCAATCAGATAAAAAAGATAAGATTAAAAAATCTCTTACTTTCTTGAAAAATAAAGCAAAAACGTTAGGGGATATATTTAATAATGGTCAATATATTATAAAAGATGAGGTCGATTTTAATAAGGATGATCTTAAATTGATTGATGATAAAGCAAGAAAAGTGATTTCTGATTTTAATGATCAATTTGAGAAAATAGACCTGCCTTCTAGAGAAATTTTAGAACCAATAGTAAATGAGCTTATAAAATCACATGACACAAATTTTAAGGGAGTTGGACAACCATTAAGAATTGCTTTAACAGGTTCAAAATTTGGACCTGGTATTTATGATATAATTTTATCCTTGGGAAAAGAAGAAGTTCAAAAACGATTAGGTGCTAAGATAGCTTGAAACTACTGATGAAGCCTCTGAAGATGAAGAAGTTTTAGATCTAATTTCATTTAAAGTATTATTTATATCAGAGATTTGTTTTTTCATAAGTTCTGGGTTTCTTAAAAAATAAACCACAGATCTAAAAATTTCTTTTGAATTACATTCTTTTTGAATTAATTCAGGGATTATTTCTTTTTGATTAATAATATTAATTATATTTGCAAATTTGGTCTTAACTAAAAACTTTATAATAAAAAAATTAATAAAATTCATTTTATAAATTATTATAGATGGAACTTTAGCATTACAGATTTCAAGTGAAACGGTTCCAGATTTCACTACAGCAAATATTGATTTTGATAATATTTGTGATTTTATAGTTTCGTCTGATATTACTTCAATATTGTTAAAGTTTGTTTTTTTAATCTCATCTTTTATTAAATCTTTATTTTGATCAGTTGCATGAAAAAAAAAATTATATTCATTAAATTTTTCATTCATTAATTTTATAAAATCTAATAAAATTGGTAAAAGAATATTTGTTTCGGATGTTCGGCTTCCAGCAAATACAGATATAATTTTTTTGTTCACATCAATTATATTTGATAAATTTGATTTAATATTTTTTTTATTTTCAAGTAAAGGATGACCAACAAAAGTATTTGTTATATTTTCTTTATCAAAGTATTTTTTTTCAAAATTAAATAATAATAAAACATGATCCAAAAATTTTTTAAAATTTTTAACCCTACTTTCTCTCCATACCCATACTTGAGGTGCAACATAATGTATTGTTTTAATATTGGGATTTATACTTTTGACTTTTTCAGCAACTCTTAGGGTAAAATCTGGGCTATCTACACTAAATAAAATATCTGGGTTAAATTCAATTATTTTTTTTACAGTTTCATTTATTTTGTTTCTGATTTTAAATATATTCAAGATAACACTAGTAAAACCAATATAAGTTATTTCTTTAAGATCGTATATTGATTTGATCCCAAGCTTATTCAAATGAGAACCTCCAACACTTAAATATTCTATATCTGAATAATTTTCTTGAAGTTTATTAATTACTGTTGAGGCTAATTTATCTCCTGAGGGTT
This sequence comes from Pelagibacterales bacterium SAG-MED38, assembly GCA_014653585.1. The sequence continues at coordinate 58,029 of JACWEH010000003.1, forward strand.
CACCAGTTAATATAAAAATTTTTTTCATTTTACAGAGATAAACATCTTATTTTTATTAGCAAAGCTGATACATTTTTTTTTATCTAAAAATACATGTTGTTTACTTTTTACAACAATGCCTTTTAATCCTGCTTTCTTGCTTTGTTTTAATGTTTTCAATCCGATAGTGGGTAAGTCAACTCTTAGGTCTTGTTTTTTTTTCGGAAATTTAACTAAAACCCCGTTGTTTTGAAATTTTTTACTTTTACTTTTTTCGAGTAATTTTTTTGTTCCGCCTTTTCCCTCAATGGAGACTATTTTTTTATTTCTGACCACTACGCCCTGACTATAATTATACTCTTTTAAACTATTTAGCGTTTTGATGGCTTTTCTAATGTCTGACTGATCCTTATTATTTGGCTTAATCTTTGAATAATTACCCTTTTTAAGAGTGAGTTCTGGATTAAATTTAAGTGAATTTTCAGTTTTTATCTGATTTTGAGCTAGTATTTTTATGATCTCTTTCAGGATTGCAGCATCCCCAAGCTTCGATGCTTTAATAATTCTTGGAATATAATAAATCCCTTTAATATCCAACTTTAACTTTGAAAAGTTTGGCTTGTTAACTTTCCCTGCAAATAACACTTTTTTACATCTTTTTTCCTTAAGAATTTTAATTACATTTCCAAATTGTCCTATAGATACTGAATAAGATCTACTATCTTTTTTAAATTTCTTAGATGTAGATAGATCTATTATTAGGTACTTTATTTTTCTTTTCTTGATTGTCTTAAGTATTTTATTTGGAAAATCTGTGTCACCAAAAATTAATCCTATCATCTTATGAAAATGGGGTACAAATAGACCTTTTTTTATCTTTGGTAATAAATTCTATTACTTCTTTAACTAATGGATTTTCCTGAAATGAGCCATTTAATTTATTTATATTTTCATTAATATTTTTGGTCGCAAAAATCTCCTTATACGCCTCACTTAATCCTAAAATATCCTTATTTTCAAATTTAGCTCTTCTCAAACCTATTAAATTTAATCCTTGTAATGAATTTCTATTTCCTGTTGATAATCCATACGGAATAACATCATGCAATACTCCTGTCATTCCTCCAATCATTGCCATTTTACCAATTCTTGTAAACTGTTGAACAGCTGAATTTCCACCTATAATTACATTATCTTCAATAATAGCATGACCTCCTAAAGGTACATTGTTTGCTATAATGACATTGTTACCTACCTGACAATCATGAGCTATATGAGATGAAATCATAAATAAACAATCATTTCCAATTACAGTCTTACCTCCACCACCAATTGTTCCAGGATTTATTGTTACATATTCTCTAATTTTATTATTATCGCCAATAACTAAGCTTGTTTCTTCACCATTATATTTTAAGTCTTGAGGATCATTAATTGAAACAAATGGATAAATCTTATTCCCTTTTCCAATTTTAGTATTACCAGTAATGCTTACATGTGATTGTATTTCTGTATTTTCTCCAATTTCTACTTGGGGACCAATAAAAGAATATGGTCCAACTCTAACACTTGGATGAACTTTTGCATTTTTATTTATTATAGCTGTTTTATCTATCATTTATTCTCTCTAATAAATTTTTTTAAATCTTTTGCTGGATAACCCATTACTTTAGAATTATCAGGAATACTTTTTATAACTCCACTCCCGCCACCTATTTGTACATTGCTGCCAATCTTAAGATGACCTGAGATACCTGCCTGACCTCCAATCATAACGTTATTACCTAGAGTAGAACTTCCAGCAAAACCTACTTGTCCAGCAATAATGCAATTTTCACCTATTTTAACATTGTGAGCTATATGTATTTGATTATCTAAATATGTATTTTTTCCTATAATGGTATTTGAAAGAGAGCCTCTATCTATTGTAGATCCACAGCCTATTTCAACATTATCTTCAATTATTACAATACCTATTTGAGGGTACCTAAAATTATTACCTTTATTAGGAAAAAAACCAAATCCTTTTTTTCCAATTACACATCCATCTAAAATGTGAACATTGTTATTTATTAATGAATTTCTAATAATTACATTTGATCCAATGGAACAATTGTCACCTATCTTTACATTTTTTTCTATTATTGAATTATGACCAATTAAACAATTTTCACCAATTTTTACATTTTCTCCAATTAGAACATTTTTTCCAAATTTAACTTTATCTTTAAGTTTTGTATCATATATATTATTAACAGTGTTATCATATTCGTCAGTAATGGAGTCTGGATAAAAAATTTTTGTTATTTGAGCAGTATGTAATAAAACTTTGTCAGTAATTATAGCCTTACAGTTGTTTGGCAAAAATGATTGAAAATTTTCAGATGTTAAACAATAAGACGCTTTAGTTTTTTTTGCTAAATCGGAATATTTTCTCGAATGTAAAAAAGTTATTTCATTTTTTTGAGATGAATTAAGATCTTTTATATCATTAATCTTAACCTCAGGATAATCTTCATTTTTTAAATCAATAGCTTTAATCAAATAGTCTAAGTTATGAGGTCCAGTATTTTTAAAAAAAGGATTAATCATTAAAAAGTTTAATATCAAAACTTATTTTAAAAGCTTATCAAGATTTATTGCTAATTATTTCCTATCAACTATCGTAGCTGACCATTGAGCATCAGACATTTTTTTTCCATCAACAAATGCTTCGCCTTTGTATTTCCAGACTTTTCCATGTGATCTAATAGCCTCTATCTTTAATTCCAATACACAATCTGGTATAACAGGATTTCTAAATCTTGCTTTTTCTACACTCATTAAAAAGACAAGTTTATTATCATATTCTTTTTTATCTATGCCGTGGGCTGTAAGAGCAGCAGCAGCTTGACCAAAAGCTTCTACAATTAAAACTCCTGGTAAAACAGGATTCCCTGGAAAATGTCCATCAACATAAAAAGCATCTTTTTTAACCTTCATTATTGCTGTAGCTGAATGAAGATGTTTAATATCTATTAACTCATCAATTAGCAACATAGGTTCTCTATGCGGAAGTAATTCTATTATTTCTTTTTTTGACAAACTATTTTTCGTCATTTGCTTAAAATTTATTCAAATTTTACACTTTTATGTTTACTATTAAAGACATTTAAAATCTCTTTTGTAATATCAAGCTTATCATCACCAAATATAATTTTTTCCTTTTGAAGAAGAATCTGGATAGATTCATTTTGTAAAAAATTTCTGATAAGTGGATTCAGTAAATCAAGAATTTTTTTTTTTGATTTTGCAGTAAAATTATTTAGTTCATTAGTTTTTTTTGTTCTTTTTTGATTAAAATTTTTCACTTCAATATCATATTCTTTGATTAATTTTTCAAATTCCTCTTTTTTTAAAATATTTTTCTGTGAAACAATCTTATTTTTCTTTTCTTCAAGAGATTTACCAATTTTATTTAATTCGTCGGTAAATTTTTTATTTTTTTTCTCTATAAGATTATTCAATTTCTTACCTACATCAGAATTATTGACTATATAATTAATATTTATAAATCTTATTTTTTCATCAGCATGGGAAATATTAAAAATTAAAAAAAAAAAAATTATTTTTAAAATTAAAAATCTCATTAAAATTGAGTTCCTAAGTTGAATCTAAATGTTTCTGTTTTATCTGTTGAGGCTTTTGAAATAGCATTTGCAAAAGAAAAACTTAATGGTCCGATTGGTGTCATTAAGTTTAATGCAACACCAGTAGACGATCTAATTTTACTTTTGTCATCAAGTGAGCTGTTGTAATCAACACCCCAAACATTAGCAGCATCAAAAAAAATACCAATATCTAAATTATCTAAACCTTCCACAACTGTTGGTAAAGTTGCGGATAAATTAACTGTTGATATATGGTTACCACCTATATAGTCATTATTTTCTACTGGACCAACTTTTCCTCTTTCAAAACCTCTCAATCTAGACGATGGAATATTTAATCTTTTAGAAATTCTCACATCATCACTTAAACCAGTTATTGTTTTACCAAAGAAACTAATTTTTCCCACCATGTCTGATGTGGTTGATAATTTTCTAAATTTAATCACCTCAAATGCATTGGCAAATTCTGCATTATCAGACACAATTGGTACCTCTTGTGAAAATGTAGTTGTATAACCATCCTCTGTTCTAAATTTTTTATCTCTTAAATCCTGATTTATTGAATAATTAAAATATAAATCTGTATATGACCCTTCTTGTTTTTTTAATGTGTCTGAGGCTTTATCTGAAGTCTCCAAATCCTCAATAAGGAAGTCAATTTCAGGACTTAAAAAAATGTTTTGAAATTGTTCAAATTTAGTACCTAGTGAAAATCCAATCTCAGAGGTTTTATATCCAGAGTTAGTTAAGAAATCTGAAGTTGAGCTTTTTAGAGATGTAAATAACGTATTATCAGTATAATTAAAATTTGGTTTTGCATAAATGAATCTTCCTTTAATAGAATCAGCAGTCAATTCTATATTTGTATTAAGTTTTATTCCCTTCCCTAAAAAATTATTTTCTTTTAAGCCACCTCCAATTGTTTCACCATCAGTTCCAAAGCCAGCTGAAATAGAAATTTCTCCTGTTGGTCGTTCCTCTACATCTAAATCTATTATTTTAAAGGATTGATTAGATCCTTCTTTTATGTCAGTTTTAACTTTTTTGAAAATACCCAAACTTTGTATTTCGTTTATTGATTTATTAAATAAAATTTCATTAAAAGGATCACCCTCGTCTATAATTAAATTATTCCTTATTACCTCTTCTAATGTATTAAAATTTCCATTAATATTGATCTTTTCAACATAAAATTTTTCACTCTCAGAAATATTTATTTCAAAATTTATTTTATTTCCATCAATTTTTTCAACAATTTTAGCGTTTATAAATTCATATTGTCCTGATAGAGCAATCTTATCTATTTCATTTAATAACTTATTAATTTTTAATAGAGAGTAAGTGTCTCCTTTTAGTTTAGGAAATTTTTTTGTAATAGATTTAAATAATTTAGAATCATAATTTGAAGGTAGATTTAAATTAAATTCGTTAAAAAAATATTTTTTGCCAGGTATTATATTAAAAATTAAATTAAAATTTGAGTTCTTATCAAATTCTACAAAAGAATTTTCAATTTTTACGTCATAAAACCCATTATTTTTAAAGTAGCCAACTAATAATCTTTTATCAAGATTGATTAGCTCTTGATTAATATAGACATTATTAGAAATAAACTTCCAAAATTTATGCTCCTCCGATGCTATTACTTCTTTTAATCTTTTATCTTTAAATATTCTCTCACCAAGAAAAGTAATTTTCTTGATTTTGGCTTTTTCACCTAATTCAATATTTATTCTTAAATCAATAGTATTAAGATCACTATTAATACTTTTCGAGCTTGATATTTTTGTGAAATAATAACCGTTAGTTTTTAAAATATTATTTATAAAGTCAAGGTCTACAGCTAATAATTCCTCATTAAACGATTTCATTTCTGCAAGTTGTATTTTGTCTTTTATAAATTCAACTAAAGATTGTTTTTTTATACCAATAATTTCTAAATTTTCAATAATTGGATTTTCTTCAACATTTAAAAAAAGAATTTGATTTTCGAAATTTAAACTAATGTTTCTAAAAAAATTAGTCTGATATAAATTTTTTATTACCTCATCTAATTTTGATTTGTTTATCTGATCATTAATATTAACTTCTGAAAAAATAATTATTGTTTCATCAGAAATTCTTTTATTCCCTGTAATCTCAATTTTTTTTAAAATTTCTGATGCAGCAGAAGTAACAAATAAACATAATATAATAATAATTTTTACAAAAAAATTTACCATACGAGGTGGTTTATATACCTAAAGCATATAATTTTAAATGAACATAATCTCTTAAATTATATATTTCTTTAATGTTTTTGGGTTGAATCTTCTTAAATTTTTGAAATTCTTTTAAATTTGAAATTTTATAAATTAATTTTGTGAGTTTTTGAAAACTAATTTTTTTATCTAAAAATTTATAAACTAAATAGTCGTTAATTGTAATCAAAACTGTTTCGTATAATGATGAATTATTTGGTAATTTTTTAAGTAATCTCACTAATGGAAATTTGTTTATTTCAACTTCTTTAAGATTTAAATTATTCAAAATTTTGAAATCTAAAGAATCAGTTTTTAAATTTTTAGGAGATTTGTAGAAAATTGAGTTATAGATTGGTATTTTCATATCAGGTTTATGTATAAGAAATTTAGTTAAACCGTTTTTAAATTTTATAATTGCATGAACATACGATTTTGGATGAGTGAGAATAGATATTTTACTATAATTAATATCGAAAATATTTTTTGCTTCAATTACTTCAAAAACTTTATTCATTAAAGTTGCTGAGTCAATTGTTATTTTTTTTCCCATACTCCAATTAGGATGTTTAAGTGCATCATTTAATTTTATTTTTTTAAACTCAATTTTTGGTAAGTTTATAAATGGTCCGCCTGATGCTGTAATAAAAACTTTTTCAATATCACTTATATCTTTACCTTGCATCAATGAAAAAATTGAAAAATGTTCAGAATCAACAGGTATAAATATCGTTTTATTCTTTTTAAGTTCCCTCCTAATAAGTGACCATCCACATACAATTGACTCTTTATTAGCTATCGCAATTAATTTTGTGTATTTAATTATTTCATAAGTTGGCAATAAACCATCGATTCCTGATATTGCACTCATTACGTAATCAATTTTTTTAGGCAAAACTTTTTTTAGATATTTAAAATTTTGAAAAATATTTATTTTTTTACTTTTATGATCTTTTTTTGCTTTTCTATAACTATTTGGATCGGTTATGATTATATTCTTTACATTGAATTTTTTTGATTGATTAATTATGTCTTTATAATTTGTATTTGCAGTCAATAATTCTACCTGAAATTTCTTTTGGTCTTTTTTGATAATATCTAGTAAAGACTTTCCGATAGAACTTGTTGAACCTAAAATAGCAACTTTTTTTTTCATTATAAAATTTTTGAAATTATAAAAACAAAAGGGAAAGCAAAAATCATTCCATCTATTCTATCTAACAATCCCCCATGACCTGGGAAAAGATTTCCTGTATCTTTTATATTAGATGATCTTTTAAAAAAGGAGATAATTAAATCCCCTATCTGACTTACGCTAGAAACTAAAAAAACTGCAAATAGAAAATATAAATCATTAAGAAAAATTTGATTTTCTAGAAAATAACCTCTGAAATTAATATCTATCATGTATGCAATAATTGTGGACATTAAAAACGCTCCAAAGACTCCAGAGTATGTTTTATTGGGACTAATTTTAATTAACTTTGGTCCTTTGAATATTTTTCCAAAAATATAACCGCCAATATCCGTTGTAATACAAATTATAAAGATCATTAAAAACTCAAAAAAACTTCTTTCTCTGATTAGATATACTGAATAAAAAGATAGTAATAAAAAAAAAATTCCAAAGATTTTTAAGTCATATTTTTTTGTCATTTTAAACCATTCTAAACAGGCTATTAAAAACAAAATAGTTATAAATAAAATAAAAAATTCTGAACCCTTAATAATAAAAAAAAAAGATAAAGGTATTATTATTATCGAACTTAATATTCTTTTTTGAAGTTCTTTTTCCATTAAATATTCCCAAAATTCCTCTTAATTATCTTATATTTCTTTATTATCTTATTATAATCTTTTTCATTGAAATCAGGCCATAATTTTTTTTCAAAAAATATCTCTGAATAAGCTAATTGCCATAACAAGAAATTACTTAACCTCCTCGTGTTTCCTGTTCTAATCAATAAGTCTGGATCTGGGGTATTTTTCGTTTGTAAGTATTTCTTCAAATTTTTTTCATTAATGTCTTCTTTATTTTTTTTTAATTCTTTAAAAGCATTTATTAATTCTGCTTTAGACCCATAATTCAAAGCTAAATTTATCTGAAGTCTTTTATTCTTAAATGTTTTTTTTTCAGAAGCTCTTAGAAGATAATTTAATTCAGATGAAAAGCTTTTTTTACCAACAATTTTAAGCTTAATTTTTTGTTTATTTAAATCTTCAATTTTATCTTTAAGAAAATTTTCTAATAAATTGAACAAAAAATTAATTTCCTTTTTAGGTCTTTTCCAATTTTCTGTGGAAAAAGCATATAGTGTTAAAAATTTAATGTTATGTTTGATTGTTTCTTTTATTATTTTTTCAACAGTATTTAATCCTGCTCTATGACCAGCATTTCTTGAATTCTTTTTTTTTAGTCCCCACCTACCATTACCATCCATGATAATGGCTACATGATTTAATGGGTTCATATAGTCATTATTTCTTTTTCTTTAGATGAAACTTTTTCATCAACAATTGCAATATGTTTGTCAGTTATATTTTGCACATTTTTTTCGTATGACTTTTCCTCATCTTCACCTATTTCTTTTAATTTTAGAAGTTTTTTTAACTCCTCGTTTGCATCTCTTCTTATATTTCTAATTGAAATTTTACACTTTTCTCCCATTGCTTTAATTAATTTTTTAAGCTCAATCCTTCTTTCCTCATTAAGTTCTGGTATTGGCAATCTAATTAACTGTCCATCTATTTGCGGATTAAGTCCTAATTCTGATTTTTTTATAGCTGCATCTACCAGTGGGACATTGTTTTGATCCCATACTTGAATATTAATCATTCTAGGTTCAGGTGTAGTAATGCTCCCAATTTGATTGATGGGCATTTGTTGGCCGTAAACATCTACTTTAACCAAATCTAACATTGCAGAATTTGCCCTACCTGTTCTTAATGAAGATAGCTCTTTAGAAAAAACTTCAATCGCTTTTCCCATCTTAAGGCTATGTGATTTTTCATCGAACATTTATTCGCCTATTTTAATTCTGCTAAACTCCTTAATTTTTAAATCATTTATAGCAAGTTCCTTTAAAACATCTTGAACTTTCTTTTTAGGTTCCATTACCCACGCTTGTGTTAAAAGAGCATTTTCCTCTTTAAATTTGTTCATTTTACCTAAACTAATTTTTTTAGCGATATCATCAGGTTTTCCAGAATTTTTAAGTTCCTCAGTAATCAATTCTTGTTCTTTATTAATTATTGATTTTTCAATTAAACTTGAGTCCAGAGCTAATGGATTTGATGCAGCTATATGCATTGATAATTGTTTTCCAAATGTCTTAACAGTTTCAGAATTTTCTTTAGTTTCTAAAGAAACTACAACAGCTAATTTAGCTAAATTGTCTTTTACAACGGTATGAAGATATTGATAATTAATTGATGATGAATTAGAGATTGTTTTAGCTTGTCCAATTGTAATTTTTTCGCCAATTTTAGCAATTAAAGCAACGAGTGCATCATTTACGGAAGAACCACTTTTCATTTTAGAGGATTTGAGCTTTTCAACATTTGAGTCGTTTTGATTATTTAGCTCACTCAATTCCTTAACAAAGTTAATAAAATCATCATTTTTAGCTACGAAATCTGTTTCACAATTGACTTCTATTATTGATGTTTTTTTTTCATCTCCGCTAATTGCAACAACACCCTCCTTAGCTTCTCTAGACATCTTTTTAGATGCTTTAGAAATTCCTTTTATTCTTAAAATCTCTATGGCTTTATCAAGGTCTCCACTTGCCTCTTTAATTGCTAAATTACAATCCTTAAAACCAGCACCTGTCGCTTCTCTTAATTTTTTAACTTTCTCTATATCAGTCATATTAATTTACTGTTTTTTTTTCAGAAAATTTTTTTTCTAGTTTGTCTCTATCTATCTCTTGGATGGTTTTAGATTTATCTGTCTTGTTCTTCATATCTTTTTTCTCTTCAACTGGTATTGAGTTTTTAGCTGAAATAATTGTTTCTTTAATAAGATTACAATATAAGTCAATTGCTCTTCTAGCATCGTCATTTCCTGGAATAGGAAAATCAATCCCATCTGGATTAGAATTACTATCTAGTATTGCAACTATAGGTATTCCCAATTTGACTGACTCTTGAATAGCAAGAGACTCGTAATTGGTATCAATAATAAAAACCAAATCTGGGACTTTTTTCATTTCTGAAATACCACCCAAGGATCTTTGTAATTTATCTTTTTTTATACTCATTTTAAGAAGCTCTTTTTTTGTAAAACCTCTATTTTCAGCGACTAAATCTAACTCTAATTTTTTTAATTTTTTTATAGAATTTGAAATGGTCCCCCAATTTGTCAACATTCCACCTAACCATCTATAATTGACAAAATATTGATCAGTTTCTTTTGCTACTTCTGCAATTGCTTCGGAGGCTTGTTTTTTTGTTGATACAAATAATACTTTTCCATTATTTGATATTACTTGATGTATCTTTTGAAGTGCTACTTTTGTTAATTCTAAAGTTTGGGTTAGATCTATTATGTGTATAGAGTCTCTTTTGCCAAAAATATATTTCTTCATCTTTGGGTTCCACCTTAAAGTTTTGTGTCCTAAATGAACACCGGCTTCTAATAGTTGTTGGATTGTTATTTCAGGTATCTTCATATTTATTCCCGGTTAAGCCACCACAGTTATTTCCATTATGGACCGGAGGTATAAAACCAAAAACTGTGTGCGTTTTTTTGTTAATTTAAGAGACCTATTTACAAAAATTTTTTTTATTTAACAAGCTTAAAATCATCTTATAATTGCAGAAATCTCTTTATTTCTTATCATATTTAACATTTTTCTATCGATATTTTTTTTATTTTTAAGCTTAAATTGTAATTCATTATTTTGGTCTGTTAATTTAATTGTAACAATCGTATTTCCGTCATTGAGAATAATTTTAGAAATTTCGTCTAATTCTTTTAATGATTTTAAATTGAAAAGCACTTTCTCTATTGGTTTATTTATTAATTCTGAAAGTGAGGCAATTTTTTGAACATTTATTCTCTTAAAACGATTCTCTTCACCAGAAATTGATTTTACTAAAGTTAATATTAATGATGAACCCTCCTTTAATATATTGCGATTTTTTTCTAAAACTTCAGAAAAAAGAAATAGTTCAAAAACACTTGTTAAATCTGTTAATTTCAAAACAGCATAAGGATTTCCCTTAGCTGTTTTTCTCTCTTGAACTTTCAATAAGGTTGCAGCGATATTTGTGTTTGTGATATGATTGTCATTATTAAAATTTATATAATCATTTATATTATAGTCTGCAAAAATTTCTTTAAATTGGTTTAAGGGATGGTCAGATATAAAAAAACCAACTGACTCAAATTCTTTTGACAATCTTTCTTCAAACTTCCAATCATCAATTTTCATAATTACTTCATTATCTTGCATATTATTTTCACCAAATAAATCAATTTGATTTGCGGATTTATTTTCATAAATACTCTTAGATTTAGTAATAAATTTTGGTATTGAGTTGAATAGTGATTGTCTATTTAAATTTATATTGTCAAAAGCACCTGCTTTTACTAAACCTTCTAGTTGTAGCTTGTTAATATCTTTCGGTTTTACTCTGTCTAAAAAATCATTTATTGAGCTAAATTTTCCGTTTTTAATTCTTTCCTCAACAATGTTTGAAACTGCTTCATATCCAACTGCTTTAATGGCACCTAATGCATAATAGAATTTTTCTCCATCTGTTCTAAAATCAGCATAACATTCATTTATATCAGGTCTTACTATTTCTATATTCAATCTTTTTAATTCTTCATAAAATTCACTTAATTTATTTTGATTAGAAATATCCATTGTCATTGATGCAGCTATAAACTCTTTAGGAAAATAAGTTTTTAGGTAAGCGGTTTGGTAGGAAATAATTGCATATGCAGCTGCATGACTTTTGTTGAAACCATATTCTGCAAATGGTTCAATTTTTAAAAAGATTCCTGCTGCAACATCTTTGCTAATTCCATTATTTACAGCACCAGAAATGAAATTTTGTTTTTGTTTCTCTAATTCAGCCCTTTTCTTTTTACCCATTGCCCTTCTTAAAATATCTGCTTGACCAGCAGTGAAACCAGAAAGTTTTTGTGCAATTTGCATTACTTGTTCTTGATAAATTATTACTCCATAAGTAGGTCGTAAGATATCTTCAAGTAGGGGATGTAGATAATCTGGTGTCTGTTTTCCGTGTTTGCAATCATTGTAAATTGGTATATTGCTCATTGGACCTGGTCTGTAAAGTGCGACCAATGCTATAATATCCTCTATGTGATTTGGTTTCATTTGCATCAAAGCTTCACGCATTCCAGCACTTTCAATTTGAAATAAGCCCACTGTTTTGCCAGATGATAATAAATCAAAAACTTTTTGATCTTCGAAATTTATTGTTTCAACATTAAAATTTTTATCTTTTTTTCTTATTAGTTTTTGAGTATTGTTTATAACTGTTAAAGTTTTTAATCCTAGAAAATCAAATTTTATTAATCCTGCACTCTCAGCTGAATACATGTCAAATTGTGTTGAAGGTAACAATAAGTCAGAGGTTGAGTCCTTGTATAGTGGAACTATTTCAGTTAATTTTTTATCTGCTATCACAACGCCTGCAGCGTGTGTTGCAACATTTCTATTTAAACCCTCTAACTTTAATGAAAGATCTGTCAGTTTTTTTACTCTACTATCTTCGTTTATTAGTTTTTGAAGCCTTGGTTCTCCCGCAATGCATTGTGTAAGATTTTGTGGTCTTGATGGATCAAATGGGATCATTTTTGATATACTGTCAACAAAACCATAAGCCAAACCTAAAACTCGTCCAACGTCTCTTATAACCATTCTAGCTTTTAGTTTTCCAAAAGTGATTATGTGAGCAACACTATTTTTATATTTTTTGGTCAAATATTCAAAAACTAAATCTCTTTTTTCTTCACAGAAGTCTATGTCGAAATCAGGCATTGAAATCCTATCTGGATTCAAAAATCTCTCAAAAATTAAGTTAAATCTTATAGGATCAACATCAGTTATTGAAAGACACCAAGCTACTAGGGAACCTGCACCAGACCCTCTGCCAGGACCAACTGGAATATCATTTTCTTTTGCCCATTTTATATAATCAGATACTATTAAAAAATAGCTCGCATAATTCATTTTAATTATGATTTCTAATTCATGATCTAATCTATCTTTGTATTTGAAATAATTTTTGTCAGATGAAAAATCTTTATCATTTAATTTAAATATTTTTGTGAATTTTTCATTGAGGCCATTTAATGAATCTTTCTTTAAAATTTCATCTGCACTAATACCTTTATCAGAACTGATATTAGGTAATATAGGTTTAGATGACAAAGGTCTAAAGCTACATCTAAATGGAAAATTAAAATTATTTTCTAATGCCTCTGGTAAGTCAGAAAATAAATCAAGCATTTCTGAATTAGATTTAAGATAATGTTGATTACTAAATCTAAGTCTATTTTTCTCGTTTACATAAGTCTTATTTTTTATGCAAATCAATGCATCGTGTGCCTCGTGCATATTTTTATTTAAATAAAAAACTTCATTAGTTGCGATTAAAGGAATATCTAATTTTTTAGAACTTAATAAATTAAATTTTTCAAATTCTTTTTCATTTTGGTCGCCATGACGTTGTATTTCAATATAAAATTTATCTCCATAACTATTTTTTAATTTTAAAAAAATTTCATTTATTTCTGAAAATTTACCTTTATTGAATAACTGTCCGAATAAACCATTAATTGTTCCAGAGAATATAGCTATACCTTCATTGTTACTCAACAATTCATTAAAATCTAAATGAGGTTCAGAAAGCTCATCATTTTTTAGAAAAGACAAAGAGGACAAATTAATTATTTTTTTATAACCATCTTCGTTTAAAGCAAATAAAGGCAATAAACCTGTTATATCATTTAATTTAAAATTTATTTGAGTTCCAATTATAGGTTGAGATCCAGCTTTAGATAATTTTTCAGCAAACTCTAAGGCACCACATAAGTTGGAGGTATCACATAAACCTATAGCTCTTAACTTATTATCTTTAGAAATATCTTTTAAGTCATCTATTTTGATGGCTCCTTCACAAATAGAGAATTGAGAATGTATTTTTAAATGGTTAAAATTTTCAGAATTAAACTCTTGCATTAATGGATTTTATATTACCATTGACTATTTCCAACATGCAATCTGACTTTTTAGCAAAAAATCTATTATGAGTTGCAAAGATAATCAGTCGGTTTGCATTTATTTGTTTTTTTAAAAGATCAAAAACACTTTTTGCTGTTACTAGATCTAAACTTCCAGTTGGCTCATCAGCTAAGATAACTTGTGGATTGTTAATTAAAGCTCTAGCTATCGATACTCTTTGTTTTTCACCTCCAGATAGTTCTGCAGGATAGTGGTAAATTCGATTTGATAAACCAACTTTTCTTAATAATTGTTTTGATTTTATTACAGAAACTTCTTTATTATTTTCAATTGCTAGATTTGCCAAATATACATTTTCTAAAGCTGTGAAATCTGGAAGTAAATTATCTTGCTGATATATAATTCCAATTTTATTGGCTCTTAAAATATCATTATAATTGTAATCATTGAAATCAATTTGTTTATTTTCATATTTCATTACACCTCCAGATGGTCTATCAATCAATGATAACAAGTTTAATAATGTTGATTTACCAGAACCAGAGGGTCCCATAAGAGAATAGATTTTTCCAAGTTTAAAATTATATGTAAGTTTTTTTAAAACTCTTAAATTTTTGTGATTAGTAAAAGACTTTGATATATTTGAAAGTTTAATAAAATTATTCATATTTTAATGCTTTGACCGGATCTAGTTTGGCTGCTTTTAAAGCAGGAAAAATTGAAACAATAATTGTAATAATTATTGAGCATAGTGAGATTAATAAAATTGATGGTGGGTTTATCTCTGAAGGCATAGTGCTTAAAAAATATATTTCCTCTGGAAACAAGCTTATATTAAATAATGTACTTAAAAATTGTCTTAAATTTTCAACATAGATTGAAAATGTTACACCAAGAATAATTCCAAAAATTGTAGCAGAGGTTCCTATTATTACCCCAATTAGAAAAAATATTTTTATAATTGATTTATTAAGTACACCAATAGATTTTAATATCGCAATATCTTTTGTTTTGTTTTTAACTAATATTGTTAGTCCAGAAATTATATTAAAAGCGGCTACAATAATAATTAAAGACAATATTATAAACATTACATTTCTTTCAACTTTAAGAGCTGAAAAAAGTGCACTATTCATATCTGACCAAGAATAAACAAATTCGTTTTTAAAAATTTTCTGTACTATTTCTTTTTGGTCTTCAATTTTTTGTGGATTTTTAAGGTAAATTTCTAAATTTCTATCATCTTTATCAAGATTAAAGAATTCTTCTAAAGTTGATAAATTAATAAAAGCTATATTGTTATCAAAATCTATGAGTCCACTCTCAAAAATTGATACGACCGTAAAAGTTTTTTGTTTAGGTATATTGCCTATTATTGTCTCAATTCCACTTGAGGACATTATTGTAATATCATCTCCTATATCAAGATTAAGAGTAAAACTGAGTTCTTTTCCAATTGAAATGAAATTTTTACTTAAATTATTTCTATTACCTAAAAAATTTTTATTTTTTACTAATTCTAGTTTGGAGAAATCGTCATTTGCATAGCCTCTTAGCACTATTCCTTTTGAGGTATCGCTTTTAATCATTATAGCCTCACCTGAATTGCTTAAAATCAATTTATTTGAAATAAGTTTTAGATTATTTTGATTTAATTTTTCAATTTCGATTATATTTTCATATGGTTTGACAGTTATATGGGCATTGAAACCAACTATCTTATTAATTAGTTCTGTCCGAAAACCATTCATCACTGACATGACGATTATTAAAACAGCTACACCAAGACTGATACCTATAAAAGAAAAAATTGAAATAACATTCAGAAAGCCATCTTTTTTTCTAGCTTTCAAAAATCTGAAGGTAATTTCTTTTTCTAAAGTAGAAATCAATTTTTTTCTTTTTTTTCTTTAATTATTTTTATTATTTCAGCTATCTTTAATTTTTGAGTTTCTTTTCCAACTTCTTTAAATTCTATTAAATCACCATCAGTTTGTTTACCGATTATTATTTGAAATGGAGCACCTATTAAATTCATCTTTTTTATTTTTGATGAAAAATTTTCATCTGTGTCATCAATTATTGCATCTATGTAGTTTTTTTCTAATTCAGAATTAATCTTATTTGCTTTTTCTAAAGCTGAATTATCATTTTTGTTTATCATCGGTATTATCCCTATATCATATGGAGCAACAGAAATTGGCCATTTCATGATTTCATATTTCTCATCGTATTTTGCTTCTATTATTGCTCCAACTAACCTTGAAACTCCTATCCCGTAGGAGCCCATTTTTACAAAATCTTTTTTACCACCAGGAAGATCTACTGATGCTCCCATTGGTTTTGAGTACTTGTCACCGAAATAAAATATATGGCCTACCTCGATTCCTTTAGTTTTTAATCTATTAGATTCTAAAACTTTTTTTTCAAATTCATCTTTATTAAATTTTTCATCAGTAACTGAATAAAATTCTTCATACTTTTTTCTCAAATCTTCTAAAGATTTTTTCTCTAATTTTATACCTTCATTTTTTAAATCAAAAATTCTTTTATCTGTAAAAATTTTACTTTCACCAGTTTCAGCTAAAATAATAAACTCATGAGAAAGATTGCCTCCTATAGGTCCAGTATCAGCAGCCATTGGGATTGCCGTAAGATCTAATCTTTTAAAAGTTTTTAAATATGATACAAAAAATTTATTATAAGAGAACAAAGCTTCCTCATCAGAAATATCAAATGAGTAAGCATCTTTCATATAAAACTCTCTGCATCTCATTATTCCAAATCGTGGTCTAATCTCATCTCTAAATTTCCATTGAATATGATATAAAAGTTGTGGAAGAGATTTATAAGATTTGACTGAAGCTCTAAATATATCAGTTACAAGTTCCTCATTGGTTGGACCATAAAGCATTTCACGGTCTTGTCGATCTTTTATTCTAAGCATTTCTTCACCGTAGTCCTCATAACGCCCACTTTCTTTCCATATTTCACTTGATTGAATTGTTGGCATTAAAATTTCTTGAGCTCCAATTTTATTTTGTTCTTCTCTAACAATTTGTTCTATCTTTTTCATCACTTTGAAACCTAATGGCAGCCAAGAGTAAATTCCTGCCGATGATTGTTTAATCATCCCCACACGTAACATTAATTGATGGGATTTTATTTTAGCTTCTGAAGGGTTGTTTTTTAAAATTGGAATAAATGATTGTGAAATATACATTCTAAGTGATTATATTTCTTAAATTTAAATATTCAAATTTCATAAGTAAGTAAATGATTATAAACAAAACTGTTGTTATTACAGTACAATAAGCAAATTTCTTTAACATTTTTGGATTTTCTGGGGAACCTGGATCTTCTCCCTCAATTTTAATCTCTTTATTTCTCTCTACATCTATTGGTAGAATTGCAAAGAAAGTTATCCACCAAATGATTATATAGATTATTGCTAATCCAGTAGGGCTCATTAAATCTTCACCAAATTAATATTAGCAAAAGGTTTTTTTCCAGTTTTTTCTTTTGTGAACTTGCGGCACGCAATTTTAAGTGAATCTATTAAGTTATACTCTTGCTGTTTATTCCCAAGTTTAAATGTTCTTGTTGTTTTTTCAATTTCATCCTCTAATCCGTATAAAAACTCCTCTTTTTCGTAAATGGGCAATCCCCTGAAGGTGATTATAGGACTATTATGGATATTACCTTTTGGAGTGATTAAAATTGTTATTTCCAAATATCCATTACTACTCAAGTTTCTTCTGTCTTTTATAGACTGAGAGTCCTCTTCAACACTAACATTACCATCTAAATACAACCTTCCACTTGGTGCTTTGTCGTATACTTCTGGTTTATCTCCTGGAGATAATTTTACAATATCTCCATTTTCAACTTGAACAGGATGAGGAACCTGCATTTCTTTTGCAAAATTAATATGCTCTATCATATGTCTGTGTTCTCCGTGAACAGGAATAACACATTGTGGTTTAACCCATTGATACATATCTTTAAGATCTTCTCGATTTGGATGGCCTGATACGTGAATAAACTCAGTTTCTTCAGAAATCACCTCTATACCATCCTTCACTAATTGATTATGAAGTTTATAAAGTTTTTTTTCATTACCTGGGATAATTTTTGATGAAAATATAACAGCGTCGTCTTTTTCAATAAATACATCAGGATGGATATAATTGGCAATTCTCATCATTGCTCCCATTGGTTCACCTTGACTACCTGTGCATAAATAAAGAATTTTTTCTCTAGAAAAATTTTTTGCGTCCCTGGGATCAATAGGTTCAATTGTATTTTTTAAGTATCCACATTGTCTTGCAGCCTTATAAATTCTATGCATTGATCTTCCAACTAGAGATACCTGTCTTCCAGATTTTTCAGCACAGTAAAAAGCTGTTTCCATTCTTGCAACATTGGATGCGAAAGAAGTAATAATAACCTTTTTTTTTAGTCGGTTTACTATGTTGAGTAAATTTTTTCTTACATCTAATTCTGATCCTGATCTTCCAGCACTAAAAACATTTGTTGAGTCGCAAATCATAGCTAAAACACCCTCATCGCCTATTTCTTTTAATCTTTTAGAATTAATTTCTTCTCCGATTAACGGATTTGGATCAACTTTCCAATCTCCTGTGTGTAAAATTACTCCAGCTGGAGTTTTAATCCTCAAACCATTTGGTTCTAATATTGAGTGAGTCAAAGTGATGTATTCAATCTCAAACTTTTCTAATGAGATATTTCCATTTAATTCAACAATTTTAAGATCTTTGGTAATATCAATATGTTTTTCTTTAAATTTTTCCTTTATCAAAACTGCGGTAAAAGGTGTTGCGTATATCTTGCATTTAAGTTTTGGCCATAGATGAGCGATTGCACCAATGTGATCCTCATGAGCATGTGTTAGAACTATACCTAATAAATTATCTTTCTTTTCAACAATAAAACCTGGGTCTGGATAAATTAAATCTATTCCGGGAAGTGTGTCATCTGCAAAAGTAACCCCAATATCGACCATAATCCATTTGTGGTCGCCTGGTAAACCATAGCCGAACAAATTCATGTTCATCCCAATTTCACCAGAGCCGCCTAGTGGACAAAATAATAGTTCTTCTCTCATTTATTTAATTAATTTAGAAATTTTTATAAGACCCATAACGGTGATATTTTTGTTTTCAATAACTTTTGTTTTGATTGAATCTTTAAATAACTCAGAAAAGCCCCCAGTAATAACAATCTTATAAGATTTTCTTGTTTCTTTCTTAATCAAATTAATAATATTGTCAATTAAACCTGCATAACCCCAAAAAAAACCTGATCTCACAGCTGAATTTGTATCTATTCCAATCACTTTTTTAATTTTTTTAAGATTAATTTTTGGTATCAAAGAAGCCTTATCGGACAAAGTGTTTAATGAAATACTTATACCGGGAGCAATAACACCTCCTCTATAAGTATTGCTAACTAATACGTCAAATGTTGTAGCTGTGCCAAAATCTAAGATAATAAAATTTTTCTTAAGACTCATTAAACTTATTGCATTAGCTAGTCTATCAGAGCCAACTTGTTTGAAATTTGCTTTTATATTCAAAATAGATTTTAAATTAAGATCTTTTATTTCGTAACATTTAATTTTTGTTTTTTTGGATATAAATCTTTTAACGAAATTAAAGTTTTTTGGAACAACGCTACAAAATAATATTTTTTCTATATTCTTAAAATCTTTTGTTAAGATTCTAAATTTTTTATTTAGAATCGAGTTAGTCATTAATTTTGACGGTAAACTAATTTTTTTTAAAACCTTGTCTTTAGAGTTAACTAAAAATAATTTAATTACTGAATTTCCAATATCTCCTAAAATTAGCATATCTATATTTATACTCTTTTTTTTTTCAATCTCTTTAAATTATCTTCAAAAATATTCTTTAGTTCAATTTCAAATTTTTTTTTTGAAATATCCTTATTTACAAGCTTATTCAGATGGGTTGTTGGGTAATTCTTTATGAATGGACTTTTTATCAAATTTACTCCAATACCAACAATCAAATAACTGTTATTAAATTTATTTACTTTTTCTTGTAATATTCCACATATCTTTTTTTTTTGAATTAAAAGATCATTAGGTTTTTTAAAATAAATTTTTTTTTTATAATATTGTGAGATACATTTTTTAACCATTAAACAATTGATCTTAGTTAGCTTCGTCAGAGATATTCTAAAGTTTTTAAGATTATAAAAAAAACTCACAAATAAGTTACCCTCATATGAAATCCATTTTTTTCCATATTGTCCTCTACCATTGATTTGTAAATCAGATGAAATCATACCAAAATCATAGTTATAGTTTTTAATTATTCTTCTTGCAGTATTGTTAGTACTTTTTACTTTGCTAAATCTAAATATTTTAAACTTCATTAAATTATATTGATCTTTGAAACTACATCAATCAATTCACTAGGGAAAATAAAGTACATTAAAATTAGTAATGTAGATATTGTCAAAGATAACTTTAACCAAAGGCTATGATCTTTATCGTAACTATCTTTTTCATCATCAAAATACATTATTTTAATAATTCGCAAATAATAAAACGCTGCTATCACTGTTGATAGCAATCCAACAATTGCTAGAAAATACATTGATTGTTCAATAACAGATTTAAAAATATAAAATTTTGCAAAAAAACCTGCAAGAGGTGGTATTCCAGCTAAAGAAAATAAAATTATCAATAATGAAATTGACAGTAATGGATGATTTTTTGATAATCCTGATAAATCATCTATTTCCTCGTAATAAATGTTATTTCTTTTCATCATTAACAAACATGAAAAAAAACCTAAGTTCATAATAATATAAATAGTAATATAGATAACTGAACTTTGTATCCCGTCATTCGAACCAGTTGCTAATCCTGCTAAAGCATATCCAATGTGGCTAATCGAACTGTAAGCTATAAGTCGCTTAAGATTTTTTTGCCCTATTGCTGCTATAGCACCAAAGAGCATGGATGCGATTGATAAAAAAATTAAAATCATTTGCCACTGATCAATAAGATTTAAAAAAGGAACATAGAGAAATCTTATAAATACAGTTAATGCAGCTATTTTGGGTACCATTGTAAAAAATAGTGTTACAGATGTTGGTGAACCTTCATACACATCAGGAGCCCACATATGAAAGGGTACTGCAGAAATTTTGAATGCTAAACCCACTAAAATAAAAACTATTCCAAAAGTAAGAGCATATTCATTTGCATTAAATTGTGTCGCAATAACATTAAAATTTGTTGAGCCTGTAAAGCCATAAATCAATGAACAACCGTATAATAATAACCCTGATGATAATGCGCTTAAGACAAAATATTTTAGTCCTGCTTCTGATGATTTTAGTTGATCTCGATTAAAAGTTGCCAAAACATATAAAGCTAATGATTGAAGCTCTAAACCCATATAGAAAACGATTAAATCATTAGAACTGATCATAACCATCATCCCTAAAACAGAACTTAAAATTAAAATTGGATACTCGATTTTAAAAATTTTAAAAGTCCTTAAATAATTTGATGAAATCAATAAAACTACAAATGCAGCTAGCAAAGTAATAATTTTCGTAAATGATGATAGATAATCTATGACAAGGCTATCATTAAATAGAATTATTCGATCAATACTTAGAGTTTCATTGAATGTAATCACTGCTGTAATTAATAAAACTAACAATGAAATATTATGAATTATTTTAGAACTATTTTTTTTGAAAACACCTAAAATAAGTAAAAACATTATCGATAATGAAATAAAAATTTCAGGAAGTATTAATTCAATATTATTCATTGTTTGCTTGCTACACTAAAGTTATATGTATCAATTAAATCATTTATCGAAACTTCAATAGTATTAATCAATGGTTCAGGATAAAAACCAAAATATAAAGTTGGAATAGCTAAGCAAATAAGTATGAATGCCTCTGATTTATTTAAATCAATCATTTTTTTTAATTCTGAGTTAATTAGCTTTCCAAAAATAACTCTTTTATATAACCAAAGCATGTATGCAGCTCCGATAATAACCCCTAAACTAGCTAACACTGCTACTAAAAAATTATCTTTAAAAACAGCCATTAAAATCAAAAACTCACCAACGAACCCACTTGTACCTGGTAATCCTAAAGCAGCTAAAGTAAATACCATAAATAAAATTGCATATTTAGGTATAACATTAACAATACCTCCATAAGTTGTGATCAATCTGGAATGCATTCGATCATAAACGACACCAACACATAAAAATAAAGCTGCTGATACTAGACCGTGACTTATCATTTGAATTATGCTTCCTTCAATACCTTGTTGTTGAATGGTAAATATTCCTATAGTAACAAATCCCATGTGAGCTACAGAAGAGTATGCAATTAGTTTTTTCATATCCTCCTGCATTAATGCGATTAAAGACGTGAAAATAATTGCAATAACACTTAATGTGTAAATTAAAGGAGTAAAAATTTCTGAGGCGGAAGGAAATAACCCTAAAGAAAATCTTATAAATCCATATCCTGCCATTTTAAGCAAAATCGCAGCTAAAAGTACTGATCCTGCTGTAGGAGCCTCAACGTGAGCATCTGGAAGCCACGTATGAACTGGCCACATTGGGGTTTTTACCGCAAATGAACTAAAAAAAGCTAACCACAATAAATTTTGATATTTTGTGTCTATACCTAACTCATAAAGTTGAACAACATCTGTAGTACCAGTGACCCAATAAATGGAAATTATTGCCACTAACATTAGAACTGAACCTAAAAGAGTGAACAAAAAAAACTTAAAAGCTGAATAAACTCTTCGCGACCCACCCCAAATTCCAATAATTAAAAACATCGGGATTAATCCAGCCTCAAAAAATAAGTAAAAAACCACAAGATCTAAAGAGCAAAAAACTCCTATCATGAAAGTTTCCATAATAAGAATGGCTATTAGAAATTCATTTAATCTTTTTGTGACTGAATTATTTACTGAAAGTATACACAACGGTGTGATGAATGTTGTAAGAATTATAAAAAGTATTGATATTCCATCAACTCCTACTTTGTAATTAATTAAAGATTCGATCCAAATTCTATCTTCAACAAATTGAAAAGCAGATGTTGTTTGGTCAAATAAAAACCACAAATAAATAGATAAAAAAAAGTTTACCAGAGATGTAAATAAGGCTACATATTTTACTGTGATATTATTTTCACTTTTACTTTTTGTAAAAAATAAAAAGAGTGCTCCTATAGAAGGTAAAAGTATCAATGAGGAAAGAATTGGGAAGTTCATTATTTAACAACCAAGAAGGTTAAAAAAGCAGAAAAACCAAGCAACATTATAAATGCATATTGATAAATATAACCACTTTGAAATTTATTGGCTTTAATAGAAAATTTTTTGATTAGCCCGGAAATACCATCAGGTCCAAACCCATCGATAACTTTAATATCAAAAAATTTCCACAAAAATAACCCAAGTCTTTTTGAAGATTTTACAAATAAGATGTCGTAAATTTCATCAAAATACCATTTATTAAATAAAAATTGATATAATGGTTTATTAATATTAACTAATTGAGTTGGAAAATTCGCATTTTTAACAAATAAATAATAAGCTAATGGTATTGATAAAATCACTAGTGTTGGTGTTAAAGTTAAAAACCATAGTGGTGGATGATCGGTACTTAAAGGATCTAAAAAGAAAATCGATTCATTCCAAAAATTATTAATTCCTTCGTAACCTATAAATAAATCTTTAAAAATAAATCCAGCAAAAATCGCTCCTACAGCTAATATTATCAAAGGTAGTAGCATAACTAGTGGTGACTCATGTGTCTCCTCAATCTTAAGTTCCTTATTGTTATACTGACCATGAAAAGTTTTAAACATCAGTCTCCATGAATAAATTGATGTTAAAAAAGCTGTAAATATCCCTATTCCAGCTGCATAGTACCCAGTGGTACTACCACTTAAATATGCAAATTCTATAATTGCATCCTTAGAATAAAAACCGGACAGCAAAGGAAAGCCTGTTAATGCTAAAGTTCCTATTATCATTAAAACATATGTGTAAGGTAATTTTTTCCATACCCCTCCCATATTGTTGATATTTTGCTCGTCTTTAAATGCGTGAATAACAGATCCAGATCCCAAGAATAATAATGCTTTAAAGAATGCATGAGTAAACAAATGAAACATTGCAACATTATATGCACCTACGCCAGCAGCAAAAAACATATAACCTAATTGACTACATGTGGAATAAGCAATGATCTTTTTTATATCAGTTTGAACTAAAGCTACACTCGCTGCAAAAAAAGCAGTGCTCATACCAATTATAGTAACGATATTTAAAGCTAATTCTGAATATTCATATATCGGTGAGCATCTTACGACTAGAAAAACTCCAGCTGTAACCATTGTGGCAGCATGAATCAAAGCTGAAACAGGTGTCGGACCCTCCATTGCATCTGGTAACCAAGTATGTAAAAAAATTTGAGCCGATTTACCCATAGCACCAATAAACAATAGTATACAAATTAAATCTATAGCGTTAATCTGAATACCTAAAAAATTAATTTTTTCATCTATAACCAATGGGATTTGATTAAAAACTTCTGTGTAGTTTACCGTGCCAAATAAATAAAAAATCAAAAATATACCTAGAGCAAAACCAAAATCTCCAACTCTATTTACAACAAATGCTTTAATTGCTGCTGCATTTGCAGTCTCCTTTTTAAACCAAAAACCAATTAAGAAATAAGAACAAAGACCTACTCCTTCCCAACCAAAAAATAATTGAATAAAATTATCAGCCGTAACCAACATTAACATGGCAAAAGTAAATAATGATAGATATGCCATAAATCTTGGTTTGTGAGGATCGTGGGACATGTATCCAATTGAATAGATATGAACTAATGCTGAAACAAAAGTTACCACTACTAACATTACTGATGACAATGCATCAATTTTCATTGACCAGTTTACTTCTAACGATCCTGAATTGATCCATGTAGCAATTTTAATATTTTCCTCGTATTGATTAAAAATTACCTCATAGAACACAACCGCTGAAAAAATAGCTGAAATAGATACTAACAAACTTGTGACTATTTCTGAGTTTCTGTCTCCTATAAACTTTCCAAAAAATCCAGATATAATTGAAGCAATTAATGGTAATGCTATAATTGAAATTTCCATTTTATCCTTTTAATTTATCTATCTCTTCAACTCTAATGGTTCCTGCGTTCCGATAGTAGACTACTATTATTGCCAAACCAATTGCAGCCTCAGCGGCAGCAACAGTCAGAATAAATAATGTAAAAACTTGACCAGTTAAATCACCAAGATAAATAGAAAACGATACTAAATTAATGTTTACAGCTAATAATATCAGCTCAATACTCATTAAAATCACGATAATATTTTTTCTATTTAAAAAGATACCTATGACACCAATGCTAAAGATAACTGCTCCTAAAGTGAGATAATGTCCTAATCCTATATCAGTCATCTATCTTAACTCCTTTATTAGAGGAAACCTCTAAAACTTCGATACCTTCAGATCTTTCTCTAGAAATTTGCTTTAAATAACTTTGTGTTTTGACCCCTACTCTTCGTCTAAAAGTAAGAACAATTGCACCTATCATTGCAACTAATAATATCATTCCACTTATTTGAAAAACGTGAATATAATCTGTGTACAAAACTTGGCCTAATGAGTGTGTATTACTTATTTCATTAGAAAGTTGAACAATATTTGGATCTGATAATTCAGGCTTATATTTCCATCCTCCCACAACAATAATTAATTCAAAAAAGATAATTGTGCTTATAATTAAGCCTATTGGTATATGACCAGAACTTTCTTTAGAATTAAACCATTGATTTTGTTGTTGAGCAACATTCAACATCATCACAACAAATAGGAACAAGACAGCTACTGCGCCAACATATACGATTAGCATTATCATTCCCAAAAACTCTGCACCAATCATTATAAAAAGACATGAAATACTTATAAAATCTAATATTAAAAAAAAAACCGAATGTACGGTATTTTTTGAAACTGTAACCATGATAGCTGAAATGACTGCAACAATAGAAAAAAAATAAAAAAATATTGCATGCGCTGCCATAAATTTATCTATAAGGATTGTCTGATTTTATATTCGCTGCTAAAATGTTTTCCCATCTATCACCATTATCCAATAGTTTTTCTTTAGTGTAATAAAGCTCTTCTCTAGTTTCTGTCGAAAATTCAAAATTTGGACCTTGCACTATTGCATCTACGGGGCATGACTCCTCACACAAGCCACAATAAATACATTTCATCATATCAATATCGTAACGAGTGGTTTTTCTACTTCCATCAGATCTTTCAGCAGACTCAATTGTTATTGCTTGTGCTGGACACACAGCCTCACATAACTTACATGCGATACATCTTTCTTCACCATTTGGATATCTTCTAAGTGCATGCTCTCCTCTAAATCTTGGACTAATTTTTCCTTTTTCAAAAGGATAATTTATTGTCTTTTTTGATTTAAACATTTCTTTAAAGCCGATTAACAAGCCAGTTGCAAAATCAACCATGAATATTGTTTTTAAAAATCTTGTAATTTTCATCTAAATTGTGGGTAAAAGGTTAAAATAAAATAAATAACTAGCAGTTAAAACAACATAAGTTAAAGATAATGGAAGAAATATTTTCCAGCCTAGTCGCATTAATTGATCATATCTATACCTCGGTACAACTGCTTTAACTAATGCAAATAAAAAAAATAAAAGTAATATTTTAAAAATTAACCAAATAGCTCCTGGAATTAAATTAAATGGATATAAATCAAC
This sequence comes from Pelagibacterales bacterium SAG-MED38, assembly GCA_014653585.1. Next base: position 85,008 of record JACWEH010000003.1, read on the forward strand.
TGGTGAAAGCCATCCTCCTAAAAATAAAATAGATCCTAAAGCGCACATTAATAAAATATTTGCATACTCTCCTAACCAGAACATTGCATACATCATGCCTGAATATTCAGTTTGATAACCAGCAACTAATTCTGCTTCGGCTTCAGGTAAATCAAAAGGTGGTCGATTAGTTTCCGCTAAAGAGGAAATAAAAAATATTACAAACATTGGAAATAACGGAATTATGAACCAGATATTTTTTTGAGCTAAAACGATATCACTTAAATTTAATGATCCAACACACAAAAGAACATTGATGATAATTATGCCAATTGAAACCTCATAAGAAACCATTTGCGCAGCAGATCTTATTGACCCTAAAAAAGGATATTTTGAATTTGACGCCCAACCCCCCATGATAATTCCATAAACTCCAAGAGATGAGACAGCAAAAATATAAAGAATTCCAACATTTATATTGGCTAAAACCTGATCCTCTCCAAAAGGTATAACTGCCCATGCTATTAAAGCTAAAGTCATTGTAATAATTGGAGCTAAAATAAAAATAATCTTATTAGAACTTGCTGGAATTATAATTTCTTTAAAAATATATTTTAGTGCATCTGCTAATGATTGTAGTAAACCAAAGGGACCAACAACATTAGGACCTTGTCTTTTTTGAACAAAAGCCCAAACTCTTCTATCTAACCAAACAATCATAGCTACAGAAACTAAAACCGGGACAAGAAGAAATAGTATTTTGTAGACTTCATTAAAGACTAAATTTATATATTCCATTATCTAACCTTCAGTACCAGTTCGTTTAACTTCTAATTTAGAATTGTTACAATTCAACATTGTTTTTGACGAGCGAGCAATTACATTAGAAAAATAATAATCTTTGTATTCTATTTTAATGGTCTCGTCCTCAAAACTACTTAAATCTACTTTAGTTTTATAGGGACTCTCTTGTTTTTCTTTTTTTAAATTTATATAATTAAACATACTGCTCTCTAATTCATCTTTATCATTAAAAAGTCTTCTATTATTCATAAATTCAGCAA
>JACWEH010000030.1 GCA_014653585.1 Pelagibacterales bacterium SAG-MED38
TGACAAGTTTGAGTATAGAAGAGGTTATAAATTCTCAACTTATGCAACTTGGTGGATTAGACAAGCAATAACCAGATCTATTGCAGATCAAGCAAGAACTATTAGAATTCCTGTTCACATGATTGAAACAATTAATAAAATAGTAAGAACACAAAGATTGATATTAAGTGAATTTGGCAGAGAGGCTACCCCAGAGGAATTGGCAAAAAAATTACGCATGCCTTTAGATAAAGTTAGAAAAGTTTTAAAAATTTCAAAGGAACCTGTTTCTTTAGAAAAACCAGTAGGCGATGAGGATGATAGTAGTTTAGGAGATTTTATAGAGGATACCAAAGCACTAGCTCCTTTAGAGCAGGCGATTAAATCAAATTTAGGAGAGGCGACTACAAAAATATTGTCCACATTGACACCAAGAGAGGAAAGAGTTCTAAGGATGAGATTTGGAGTAGGGATGAATACAGACCATACTTTAGAAGAGGTTGGTTTACAGTTTTCAGTTACAAGAGAAAGAATTCGACAAATTGAGGCAAAAGCCTTAAGAAAACTTAAACATCCAAGTAGATCAAAACAATTAAAAAGTTTTCTTGAGAGTTAATGGGGCCGTTAGCTCAATAGTAGAGTACTGCATTGACATTGCAGGGGTAGTTGGAGCGTAACCAACACGGCCCACCATATTTGTAATTATTTTTCCATTTCCTTAAATATTTTTTTTAACTTTAGATTATCAAAAATATTAAATAAAAAATTTCTATAAAATATTTTTCTAGTTAACCTTCTAAAAAAACTTCTTTTGTTCATAAGTCCATATTTTTTATCAAGCTCATCTTTAATTCCTTTAAAGTATTCATTATGTCTATAATCAATAGCCCATTCATTTTTAGCTTTATTATTGACTTCTTTGTTCAAAAAACATTTTTTTGAGTCGATGGAAAAAACAACTATTGACTCAAAAAACTCAATTAAAAAAATTTTTTTTGAATAAGAATTTAAGTCTTTATTTAACAAGGGTGATCTTCTATGGATAATATCGATTATATTTTTTGAGTAATTGATAAATGAGTATTTTGAAGGATTATTGAACTCCTTTTTAAGGAAACTTGTACCAGTGTCCTCAACTACAATTTTTCCTCCATCTTTTATAAATGGCAAGGAATAATGAACAGTACTAATTTGTTGTAAGTTTTTGTGGCCACCATCGTCTAAAATAATATCAATTTTTCCTTCTTTTTTATAAAATTTATCCCAGAATCTTTTATCACTTTGACTTCCAATATAGATTTTAAATCCATATTTCTCTAATTTTTTTGCGTTAGGGTTAAGATCAATACCAATTATTTCAGCTTTTTTACCAAAGTAATTTCTCCACATAAATAATGAACCACCATTTGCCACCCCTATTTCAACAAATTTAATTTTTTTATTTCTGTAATCAGAAAAGATTTTTTCATAAACCTGGAAATATCCACTCCATTTAACTGAATATTTTTTAGAATTCTTAAATAATTTATATATTTTAAGTTTCTTTAAACTGTTATTCATATTTTTAGATTAAACTATTTATAATTTAAAATATAACTATATTAAAATATCTCAACTTGCGTAGTAAAGGAAAACATTGTAAACATCATCTATAATTTGGGCCTGTAGCTCAGTTGGTTAGAGCAGTACACTCATAATGTATTGGTCCCAGGTTCGAGTCCTGGCGGGCCCACCACACCATTATTAATATCCATTAAAATTGAGGCACTACCTTTAGTTTTAAATATTTTATTAAACCTTATTAGCTCTTCTCTTATCAGGAACTGAATATCTTTATCGACAGTAAGTTGAATAGATTTATCGTTTTTTTTTAAATCTAAATCTAATGATTTCTCTAACCCAGAAATCCCCAGGTTATCATCATCTATTTGTCCTATTATATGACTAAATAAATTTTTTTGTGGATAAACTCTTATAAGATTCTCATGTGGTTTTATTGATTTATCACCCAACATCATAATTTTCTCATAGTTCTCCTCTGAAATTTTTTTTTCAAACCAAAAAAATTTATCTTTTGAAAGTTTTGAATTAATTAATTCAAAATTTTTATCAGGAAAAATGTATTTTAGATTAAGCAGCAATTTTTTTTTATCTATCGCTTCAACTGGATTTATTCCAATATCAATAGAATTAACAGTTTTTGCTAAAAAATGATTGTTTCGATCTAAGATATTTGCTCTCTGAATTTTATTAAAAGAGCCATAATTCTTTGAAATATTGGAATTTAAATCTCTTGATCCCAGATGAGTAAGATGAATACAATAAATC
>JACWEH010000031.1 GCA_014653585.1 Pelagibacterales bacterium SAG-MED38
TCAAGCTTTTTGGAAAATTTTAGATAAATACGGAATAGAAAAAAAGTCTAGAACAGGTTATTCAATTGGGATTGGTTATCCTCCTGACTGGGGAGAACACACACTCAATATATATAAGGGAGATATGACACTTTTAGAACCTAATATTTGTTTTCATATGATTGCTGTAATGCAATTTGGAGATTGGGGTGTAGAAGCATCTGAAGCAATTAGAGTAACTGATACAGGTGCTGAACTATTTTGTAATTTTCCAAAAGAACTTCACGTTAAAAGCTAATTATTAAAGGTTGATATTTATTCCTACAAATGTTTTAAAGTTGCTTAGATTATGGCATCCAAAAAAGATTTCGTTAAGTTTGATAAAGTCGATAAGAGCTATGATGGTAAGATCTTAGTTGTGAAAGACCTTCAATTAGATATCGAGGAAGGGGAATTTGTTACTATGTTGGGACCCTCTGGATCTGGTAAAACAACTTGTTTAATGATGCTAGCTGGGTTTGAAACACCAACTAATGGTGAAATATATTTAGATGGAAAAGCAATTTCAAGTATTCCACCTCATAAAAGAGGGATTGGAATGGTATTTCAAAATTATGCGCTTTTTCCTCACATGACTGTTTATGAAAATTTAGCCTTTCCACTGAGAGTTAGAAAGATTCCTAAAGACGAAGCAGATAAGAAGATAGATAAAGCATTATCAATGGTATCATTACAAGGTTTTGCTCAAAGAATGCCAGGCCAATTATCTGGAGGACAACAACAACGGGTTGCTGTAGCAAGATCTTTAGTATTTGACCCACAATTAGTTTTGATGGACGAACCTCTCGGTGCTTTAGATAAAAACTTAAGAGAAAGTATGCAGTATGAGATAAAACATATTCACGAAAGTATTGGAGTAACTGTTGTTTATGTAACTCATGATCAAAGTGAAGCGCTTACAATGTCTAACCGTATTGCTGTATTTAATGATGGTAAAGTTCAGCAACTATCTAGTCCAGATGAGCTTTATGAGAAACCTGTAAACTCTTTTGTTGCTGAGTTTATTGGAGAGAATAATACTTTCGAAGGAGAAGTTTTGGATATTTCAGGAGGGAAATGTAAAATTAAGTTAGCTAATGCAGAAATTATGGCAAATCCAATTTCAGTTAAAGGAAAGGGTGAAAAAACAACTATTTCTTTAAGGCCTGAAAGGGCTTTGATTAATCCTAGTGAAAAAATGGATAACATTCATCTTGGAAAAATTGAAGAAGTTATTTATCATGGAGATCACACAAGAGTTAGAATTAATTTATTAGGAAATTCTGAGTTTATTTTAAAAGTTCCAAACAGCTCATCTAATCTTGACATTAAATTGGGTAATGAAATTAAAATTGGTTGGAATAGTGAAGATGCGAGAGCTTTAGACCCAAAATAAACATCAATTAGATCTTGTATAACTAACAAAAAGGGCTGTTGACTCTCATTATCGATCTTGCTGTAATATATTTTTATAAAAAAACGTTTAAACGGAGGAAAAATGAAAACAATTAGTAAATTATTACTAGCCATTTCTTTTGCTATCTCTGTAACTACTTCAGCATTTGCAGTAACTGCAGTGTCTTGGGGTGGAGCTTACACAGAGTCTCAAAAGTTAGGTTATGGTGATCCTACTGGTAAAGCCCTTGGTATTACAATAAACTGGGTAGATTATTCAGGTGGATTATCTGAGATTAAAGCACAAAAAGAGGCTGGCAAAATTACGTGGGACATTATCGACGTATTTGCTATGGATACTATCAATGGATGTGACGAAGGATTATTTGTTGAATTCGATTTTGACAAAGACTTCCCACCTGCACCTGATGGAACTCCTGCAAGTAAAGATTTCTTTACTGCAATGCCAAGTAAATGTGCTGTAGGAAATATTTTATATTCTTGGAACTATGCTTATAACAAAAATAATGTTAAAGGCACTCCAAAGACTATCAAAGATTTCTTTAACACTAAAAAATTCCCTGGAAAAAGAGCTATCTACAAAGGCGCTCTAACTAATCTAGAGATTGCACTAGCTGCAGATGGAGTTAAGCCAGGAAAAGGTGGAGCAAAAATCTATAAAGCTTTAAATACAGATAAAGGTGTTGATAGAGCTATGAACAAGATCAAGGAATTATGTACAGATCCAAAAGGCGGATGTGTATTTTGGTCTGCAGGTGCTCAACCACCAGAATTATTAATGAGCGGTGAAGTTGTTATG
>JACWEH010000032.1 GCA_014653585.1 Pelagibacterales bacterium SAG-MED38
GACGATGAGGATAGAATAAAATAATGGATGTATCTGCAAAAATAATAACACAATTTGTGAAGGACTTATCATTTGAAAACCCCATGGGACCTGGTGCATTTCAGAAAGGAAGTGAGAGACCTGCCATTAATGCGAATGTAGACGTAAAGGCTACTAATAGAAAAGATACCGATATTTATGAAGTTGAATTAAATATTAATATTAGTGCTAAGCGTGAAGATAAGAATGTTTATATTATTGATTTAAAATATGTTGGTTTATTTGAAATTAAAAATCTTACAGAAGATATAAAGGAAGCTTATTTATTAGTTGAGTGTCCACGGCAACTGTTTCCTTTTGCAAGACGCATTATATACGATATGCATGCAGATGGATCTTTACCTCCTCTGATGCTTGACCCCGTAAATTTTGCTGATCTTTATGAAAAAAGAAAAAAGACAAATTAATAACTAACAAGCTTTGGTTTTCCATCCACAACATCAAATACGGGTTCAACTTTTGGGATATCAGTAATTGGTTTATCTTTCATTGAGAGCAGCAATGTTTTGGTACTTTGAAAATCTTTGATCAATTCAAGATTTTTTATTGTTGGCATAATCATGGGAAACTCTCCGGACTTATATAAATCAAGTGCAACTTTGGGCTCCAACCAACGACTTTCAACCCCTTCTAAACCATCATGACTAGCTAATTGGTTAGGACAGCAAGCAATAAAAAATCTGGTACTGTATCTTCTTTTTTCAATCTTTGGTGTAATCCAATGGGAGATATAGGCTATTTCACTGGTTGATAATTTTAGATCAAATTTGTCGATTAATTCCAAGAAAACATCTTTACCTTCGAGCAACTTTTTTTTGTATTGATTAATAATTTCTAGTTCAGGGCTAGTGAGACTACCTAGGTTTATTTTTCTTTGTTCATTGTCAGCAAGAAGTATACCACTCTCTTCAAAACATTCTCGTATGCAAGCAATCCAGTAAATTAATCCACCGGATTTTATACCGAGTCTTCTGGAAGCCTCTTCATCATTTAATAGTGGGCTGTACTTACTTATATTTTTAATATCATCACTGCTATCTACTTTTCCTCCAGGAAATACCCACGCTCCCCCAAAGTTTGTTTTCATAGCACGCTTAATCATAAAGACTTCTATTGTAGAATTATAGTCTCTAACTAGTAAAACAGTTGCAGCTGGTATTAATGGTTGATTGCTTTCATTCACATTTGATAATGCATGATTAATTTTATAGTTTTGATAATCATTCATTATTAAATTGCTCTTTTTTCTTCCAAATAGCATTTTCACCAAGTGTTTCAACAAAAACTTTGTGCAACTCTTTATCATCATCTGTTAGTCTTGTGGCGAGCTCTCTATTTTGAATCTTTTGAATATCAAAATTTGACTCAGAACTAGCATGTTGGGTTTTAACGTTTAGATCAAGACTCAGCTCACGGGCATCCATGAGTTCTATATAAACTCTTGCGAGAAGTTCCGTGTCAATCGTCGCTGAGTGTATTTCTCGCTCCTTATTATCGATGGAAAATCTCTTACATAAAGCGTCTAACGACACGCTTTGACCAGGAAACTTTTCTCTTGCAATAGAAACGGTGTCCACTTTTTTGTTTTTGATACTCTCTTTCCCACATGCGCTAAGTTCATGATTTAGAAAACCGATATCAAAATCAACATTGTGAGCAATGATCGTATCTTGTCCAACAAAGTCGAGAAAATCGTCAGCAATTTTTTCAAACAAAGGCTTATCTTTTAAAAAGTCATAGCTCAGTCCATGTACCTTAAAAGAAGCCTCTGGAACGTCCCTCATTGGGTTAATATATTGCTGATAAACTTTGCCTGTCGGCAGAAAATCAACCAATTCAATAGCTGCAATTTCAATCACTCTATGACCCTCAGAGGGTCTCAAACCTGTAGTTTCTGTATCTAGAACGATTTCTCTCATTTCTTATAGAAGGCATTCCATGCCTTAGGATTAATCAATTTTATTTTAGATACAATATCTTTTACTTCTAGTTTTGTCTCATCTAGAGTTTGATCTG
>JACWEH010000033.1 GCA_014653585.1 Pelagibacterales bacterium SAG-MED38
TTTTTAATGTAATATTTGGTCACTCATTAGAAAACTCCGTATTAATTTTTAACCATTTGCCATCTTTATCTTCAGTATCAGAGATTATTGCATCTACCGGACATTCTGGCTCACAAACCCCACAATCAATGCATTCCTCAGGATTGATTACTAGCATGTTTTCGCCTTCATAGAAACAATCAACTGGACAAACTTCCACACAGTCAGTGAATTTGCATTTAATGCAATTCTCATTTACTACGTATGTCATAGAGGATTAACCTGTAAGTCTTTTTTTGATTTCACCAACTTTAAAATCATCAATATAAAGTAGTCCTGATAGTTTTCTCACAAGAGCATTTTCGTAATCATCAATTCGCCCATCAGCAATGATTATCTTCCAAAGCATTTCAATTATTGCTAGTTTTTCTTCATCATCTAAGGAAGAATTTATTTTTGAAGTAAACTGATGAATATCACTGGCGTTATCAACCATAGAGTCAGATATTTCAAACAAATTGATTAAGCTTTCATCTGTCAACTTGTAGTAATTATTAAGTAACTTAAGAATTTCTTCCTTTTCAATTTCATCAAATATGCCATCGTGTTTTGCTGTCGTAATCATTAGCGAGGCAACAGCCAACTGCGTTGCATCAAATTCGTTATCTTCTTTAATTTCAGTCTTTTCAAACAATGATGTAAATTTTTCAAACATAATATTATTTTTGTATATTAACTATTAACTGACACAACATATTGTTTATAATATAGAACAAAACAGGTAGATTATGTGTCCGAATCACTAACAAGCTATGTTCTTTAAATATTCTATTTTTTTTTATAATCAAATAATTATATACATCACATAATCTAATTTTAAAAGTTTCTTAATTAAATATGAAAACAAAAAATAGTGATAATTATACAAAGTGGCAGAAAAGCTTTGAACGAGAAACGAAGATTGATCTCAACGAGGCGTCTTCTGAAACAGACGAAGGCATTAAAATAAAGCCAGTTTATACAAAAGCTGACATTGAGAATCTTTCATTTGTAGATAATGACTCACTCCCTGGTCAGTTGCCATATACGAGGGGCCCAAAAGCATCAATGTATACAAATAGACCTTGGACGATAAGGCAGTATGCTGGGTTTTCTACAGCAGAGGAATCAAATGATTTTTATAAGAAAAATTTAAAATCTGGTCAAAAAGGTCTTTCAGTTGCTTTCGATCTGCCGACACATAGAGGTTATGACTCTGATGATGATTTAGTAATGGGAGATGTTGGTAAGGCCGGTGTTGCCATTGATACTGTTGAAGACATGAAAATTCTATTCAATGACATTCCACTTGATCAGATGTCTGTATCAATGACGATGAATGGGGCAGTACTTCCTGTGTTATCCTCATTCATTGTTGCCGGGGAAGAGCAAAATGTTAATAAAAATTTACTATCTGGAACTATACAAAATGACATTTTAAAAGAATTCATGGTGAGAAATACATACATTTATCCTCCTGATCCATCTATGAAAATCGTTGCTGACATAATTGAATTTACATCTAAAGAAATGCCAAAGTTTAATTCAATTTCAATCTCTGGCTATCATATGCAAGAAGCAGGTGCAGATAATGTGCTTGAACTTGCTTACACACTTGCTGATGGCATGGAATATGTAAGGGCAGCTCTCTCAAAAGGGTTAGATATTGATGACTTTGCTCCACGTCTTTCATTCTTTTTTGCAATCGGAACTGATTTTTTCATGGAGATTGCAAAACTCAGAGCGGCTAGAACATTATGGTATAAAATAATGAAAGATTTTGGAGCAAAAAATGAAAAGTCCTTAATACTCAGAACACACTGTCAGACTTCTGGAGTATCACTTACCGAAAAGGATCCATATAATAATATCATAAGGACATCTTATGAGGCACTCTCTGCTATACTAGGTGGAACTCAGAGTTTGCACACCAATTCATTTGATGAAGCAATTGCTCTTCCCACTGATGAGTCTGCTCGAATAGCTAGAAATACACAGCTTATTCTTCAAAATGAGACTGGTGTAACGAAT
>JACWEH010000034.1 GCA_014653585.1 Pelagibacterales bacterium SAG-MED38
AATATATCAAAGATCAATTAGTTTCTTATAATTCAAAAACTTTACAAAATGAGAAAGAAAAGTTCGTAAATTTAACATTTAATAAAAAAAATAAAAAATTTGATATCAAAGGTTCTTCTTATAATGGGGAAGCCTCAGCTGATAATGTGATTGGAAATTGGTGGAATCATAAAGTTTTACAAGCGAGTTCTCAAATAAGTCCTATTTCAGGAAGTATTAAGGATCAAGTAGTAACTTTTTTAGGTAAAGAAAAAATAGATCTTTATGGAAAAGTTTATGATGTTGATCATTTTACACTGAAATCTAAAGACATGACTATACCGAAAGATAAAAGATTAGATTTTGATATTTGGTATGATCGCAAAAATTTAATGATACTAAAAGTGTCCTATTCAAGAATGGGTAACTGGGAATATAAAGTTAAAAGTTTTAATTAATCTATCTTGAGATTTTTTTAAATAAATTATGTGCACTTATCCATCCTGACTCTAATCTAGGTCCTATAAACCAATCAGCACAAACACCTAATCTTTTCCTGGGATCCCAATAGCTCTTAATTTTAAATGGTCTTGAATTTGAAGAAAATCTCCAACCGTGATTAAGTGAATAATAAATTTTTGTTTTTTTGATGTTTGAAAGTTTAAAAATTTTATCAATCATAATTTTTGAATTTTCTTTTTTGTTATTCTTGTTTTCATTAATCTTTTTATTTGCCCACTTAAATGTACTTTGAAGAGTCCATAAATCATACTTTGATTTAAACCTTTTTTTTGAATTTTCATTTCCAGCCCAACCAAGAATTGGATCTTCAAAAAGATAGCTACTATTTGTATTCTTAATCTTTTTTATAGCAATCATAGTAGTAATATTTGCATCCATTTTTATAGATTTACTTAAAAAAGAATTATTTATGAATTTTTTAGAGAGTTTTTTTAATTGTGGAAAAGGACAAGTCAAAATTAGGTTTTTAAAAGATTTCAATTTTCCATCATCAAATAACAAATACCAGAGTTTATTTTTATAATAGATTTTTTTTAATTCACTGTGGTAGTTACAATTAATTTTCTTTAATAAATATTTGCTAATATCATTGTTCCCGTTTTTACCAATTATTTTCAGATGTTTTTTATCCTCTTTTTTTTTTGAATTAAAAAAAACGTGTTTGCCACTCCATACCTTTAAAATTCTTTTTTTTATCAAATTTTTAGTAAATTTTTTAAATTCCGTAGTTTTTGGTGAAATATATTGAGTGCCATGATCAAAACCTGTTTTGCCTTTTATTCTTTTAAAAGATGCACGACCTCCTGGGCCTCTTGCTTTGTCGAACAGAGTTACTGAATATTTTTTATTAAGAAGATTTGCAATTGTGGCTCCAGAAATTCCAGAACCAATTATACAAAATTCACTCATTTACCAGCAACAACCATTCCCTCTATCAACATAGTTGGTGAATTAGTTGCATATTTGAACTCTACGTCATTTGCTAAGGTAATATTTTGAAACATGTCTTTAAAATTACCTGCAATCGTAATTTCATTAATTGGATACTTAAATTCTCCATTTTCAACTAAAAACCCAGTTGCACCTACTGAATAATCTCCGGTAACAATATTACTGCCATGACCTATGGTTTCAGTAATATAGAGGCTTTTTGAATTTGAATTCAATAAATCTTTAAAATTAATATTTCCATTTTCAAAATAAAGATTACTTGTCCCCCCACATCTTCCATTAGATTTGAGATTTAATTTTTTTCCATTGTAGGTATCAATCAAATAATGTTTTAAAATTCCTTTATCTACTAGTTTAAGTGTATCAGTTTTTACTCCCTCGCTATCAAAATTTCTTGAGCCTAAACCTTTAAGCATATCAGGTTTATCAAATATATTTATTTTATCTGAGAATATTTTTTGATTAACTTTATCCTTTAAAAAAGAAGTTCCT
>JACWEH010000035.1 GCA_014653585.1 Pelagibacterales bacterium SAG-MED38
TAAATGATTTTCTAGATGAAACAATTAAATTTACAAAAACTTCAAAATTCGTTGAGAAATAAATTTTTAAAATCTGGAGTGAAAATGATTGCTCCAGATACAATTTATTTTTCAAAAGACACAAAAATTGGAAAAAATGTAACTATTGAACCATATGTAGTTATTGGATCAAAAGTAAAAATTGAAAATGGTGTTAATATAAAATCTTTTACATATTTAGAGAATTGTAAAATTGAAAGTAGAGTAGAAGTAGGCCCTTATGCAAGGATAAGACCTGGCACTATTTTAAAAGAAGGTTCTAAGGTTGGAAACTTTGTCGAAATTAAGAAAAGTACAGTCGGAAAAAAATCTAAGGTAAATCATCTGACTTATATTGGTGATACTTTGATTGGTAAATCAGTAAATGTTGGAGCAGGGACCATCACATGTAATTACGATGGAATTAAAAAGAACAGAACTAAAATAAAAGATAATGTATTTGTTGGTTCTAACTCATCTTTGGTGGCACCGTTAACACTTGAGGAAAATAGTATAGTTGGAGCAGGTTCAGTTATTACTAAAAGTGTCAGCAGAAAATCTCTGGCTCTAACTAGGAGTCAGCAGCTAGAAGTAAAAAATTATAAAAGAAAGTCTAGATAATAATGTGTGGAATAATTGGAATAAATAGTAATAAAGCAGTTTCATCAACAATAATTAGCTCTTTGAAAAAATTAGAATATAGAGGCTATGACTCCGCAGGGATTGCAACACTTTCAAACAATAAAATTAATGAAATTAAATCCGAAGGAAGAGTGGATAAACTAGAAAGCAATTCATTGATCAAAAACATGGAAGGAACTATCGGAATAGGTCATGTTCGATGGGCAACACATGGATTACCAAACAGTATAAACGCCCACCCTCATTCATCACAAAATGTCTCTGTAGTCCACAATGGAATAATTGAAAATTCAACTCAGTTGAAAAAATTTTTAGTTGGCAAAGGCCATAAATTTAAATCACAAACTGATACTGAGGTAATTGTTCATTTAATCACAGAAAATCTAAAGACAGAGAATATTGTGAACTCAGTTCAAAAAACTCTGAAATCTCTTCATGGTAGTTTTGCACTTGGAATAATATTTAGAGATCAGCCAGATATAATTGTAGGCGCAAGAAGAGGATCACCTTTAGCTGTAGGGTATGGACCAAATGAAAATTATTTGGGTTCGGACTCATATGCTTTAAAAGCTATGACTAACAAAATTACTTATCTAAATGATGGTGAATTTTGTATTATTAAAAAAGACCAGGTTGAATTTTATAGCGAGGATGGAATTAAGATAAACAAAAAAGTTTTAGAACTGTCCCTTAAAGACAACAAATATGACAAGGGTGATTATAAATATTTTATGGCTAAAGAAATAGAAGAACAGCCATCAACATTAAAAAACGGTATTAACGAATACATAGATACTTTGAATAATGATATAAATATCTATAATTTTCCATGGAAATCTAATGAGATTTCCTCAATAACTTTAATTGGTTGTGGAACAGCATATCATTCGTGCTTATTAGCAAAATACTGGTTTGAAGAGCTTACCACATTAGATGTAAACGTCGATATAGCTTCAGAATTTAGATACAGAAATAATAGATTTAAAAAAGACAATTTATATGTATTTGTTTCACAGTCTGGTGAGACTGCAGATACTTATGCAGCTTTAGATCTATGTAATCAAAATGACATGAAAACATGTGCTGTTGTTAATGTTATTGAAAGTTCTATTGCTAGAGACTCTAAGTTCGTTTTACCAATACATTGTGGTACTGAAATAGGTGTTGCATCCACCAAAGCTTTTCTTGGACAGATACTAATATTGTACATTCTTGGCT
>JACWEH010000036.1 GCA_014653585.1 Pelagibacterales bacterium SAG-MED38
AAAGGAAATTCAAGTGAAAAATATGATTGGTGCAACTTTTTTATGTGATACAAAAAAGTTTATTGAAATTGGTATGTTTGATGAGGACTTCTTTTTTTATTGGGAAGATATAGAGTTATCTCAGCGAATTAAAAGTTTTAAATATAAGATTTATGAGAGTCAAAGATCTAAAGCTACTCATCGAAATGGAAATTCCTCATTAGTAGGTTTTAAAACAGATTTCATCAGATATGGAAATTTTATTTTTGGAGAGTTTTTATATGATTATAAAATTAAGAAAATAAGAACTTTAAAGCTTTTAAGAAAGTTAAGTCAAAACATTTTACTTTTGATTGTAAATATTTTTTTATTAAAATTTAGAAATGCAAATATATGTTTTTCAAAAGTTTTAGGAATAATTAGATTTATGTGGTTTATATTAAAAAGGTACTTATGAAAAAATTTTTAAATTTAGGATTGCAACCACTTGCAAATTCTTACGTTTTAAAAAAAAATCTTAGTTTAAAAGAAAAAAAATTTAAATTGGTTTTGGCATTTAATCCAAAAAATTATTTAGTTTCAATAATAAATAAGATTCCTAAAGAAAAAATGTTTAATAAAAACTATCCATATAAGTCTTCCGAGTCAAAAACTATGCAAGCTTCATTCATGAAGTTAGCAGACAAGATTAAAAAAAAATTTAAACCAAAATTCATAGTTGAAATTGGCTGTAATGATGGTGCTTTTATCAAAAATTTTGATAAGAGAAAAATTGTAGGAATAGAACCATGTAAAAATTTAGCAAAAATAACTAGGTCGAAAGGATTTAAAGTATATTCCGAATATTGGAACTTAAAATTATCAAAAAAAATAATTATGAGAAAAAAAGTAGATGTAATTTATTCAGCTAATACATTGAGCCATATAACAAATTATTCAGAAATTTTTAGGGCAATAAAAAATTCTCTCTCAAACAGAGGAATATTAATTTTGGAAGATCCTTCACTATTGAATTGTTTAAAAAATGTTGCATATGACCAATTTTATTGTGAGCATGTGTATGTTTTTTCAACTATAGCTTTAAAAAATATTTTAAGCAAATTTGACTTAGAGATTTTTGATATAGAAAATATCGGAACTCATGGTGGTTCTAATCGTTATTATATTAAGAATAAAAAAAATTCTTTTTTTAAAGTTAAAAAAAATGTCAAAATTGAATTAAATAAAGAATTAAATTATGGATTACATAAATTTTTAACTTATAAAAAATTTGCTAATAAAGTTAAAAATTCAAAAAAAGAATTGTTACAAATTTTTGATAAACTTAAAAATAAAAAAATTATAGGCTATGGTGCTACAGCTAAATCATGCACTGTTTTAAATTATTGTAATCTCAATTTTAGGCAGATTTCCTTTTTCTATGATACTACTTCATTTAAAATAAATAAATATTTAC
>JACWEH010000037.1 GCA_014653585.1 Pelagibacterales bacterium SAG-MED38
TCATCTGGGTTAGTCGCTTGAGTTTGGAAGAGATTTCAAACCTAGAGAAATGATAGGTTTAAATGACAGAACCCGGCTTATAGTTTATCTGGCAACATTTCTATATTTAAAAAATTAAGATCATAATTTTACAAATATTTCTTAGAATTCCCTAATTTAAACTATAAATTGAATGTATTGACACCTATTCAAAAAACCCATATTATCCCATGTATTCCCATATATAGGGAATAAAGGAATTTATGGTTTATGTTTTTATCAACCTACGAAAACAGATTAGACAAAAAAGGAAGGGTGTCAGTGCCAGCAAGTTTTAGATCTTATTTGTCTAATTTAGGATACAATGGAGTGATTTGTTATCCATCATTTAACAATCAAGCAATAGAGGTATGGTCTCAAGATAGAGTTGAAAAAATCTCAAATTCGATAGAATCCCTAAGTCCGTTTGAGGAAAAAAGAGATTTTTTTGCTACGTCAATATTATCAGAAAGTGTAAATTTACAATTTGATAATGAGGGAAGAATTTCACTTACACCAAAATTATTAAAACATGCAAAAATTAAAAATAGCATGCTATTTGTTGGGCAAGGTAAGACTTTCCAAATCTGGGAACCAAAAATATTTGAAAAATTTAAGGTTACAGCAAGAAAAAAAGCAAACTTAAATCGTGCCAGCCTTAAATGGGAGCATTAATAAACAAATAATGGGGGAAAATAAGATGACAATTAATTTCAAAACACCGGAGATAAAAGAGTTACAACCAAGGCTTTTAGTAATGGGAGTTGGTGGAGCAGGCGGAAATGCTATAAACGAAATGATTGAAAACGGAATGCAAGGAGTAGAATTTATTGCTGTTAATACTGATGCACAAGACTTAAAACACAGCAAGGCAAAATCAAAGATTCAAATTGGTTTAAATTTAACAAAAGGTTTAGGTGCGGGCGCGAAAATTGATATAGGTCAGGCTGCAGCAGATGAGTCTTTAAATGAAATTATAAATGTTTTACAAGGTGCAAATATGGTTTTTATAGCTGCTGGAATGGGGGGTGGCACAGGAACCGGCGCTGCACATGTAATTGCTAGAGCCGCAAAAGAATTAAATATTTTAACTGTTGGGGTAGTGACTTTACCGTTCTTATATGAAGGTCCATCAAGAATGAGAAGAGCCCAGATAGGTTTAGAGGAATTAAGAAAACATGTAGACACTATAATAGTAATTCCTAATCAAAATTTATTTAAGATTGCAAATGAACAAACTACTTTTGAAGAGTCATTTAACCTTTCGAATAATGTTTTAATGCATGGAGTTCAAAGTGTAACAGATTTAATGGTAAGACCAGGTATAATTAATCTAGATTTTGCTGATGTTGAAACGGTAATGGCATCTATGGGTAAAGCTATGATGGGAACAGGAGAAGCAGAAGGCGATGG
>JACWEH010000038.1 GCA_014653585.1 Pelagibacterales bacterium SAG-MED38
GGTTTTCGTTTGTTCAATTCTTTTTGAATATCCGCTTCTTTTAATGGTATTAATGGTGGACACCCATCGATAATACACCCAATAGCTGGACCATGGGACTCTCCCCAAGTTGTGAAACGAAAAGTCTTTCCAAAAGTATTAAATGACATTATTTATATTGTATAGATTATTTTGTTTAAATTATGAATCAAAAAAACTCACTAGGGCTTAATAAATGCTTCTTAGATCTAGATAACCCATTTGAATTATTTCAAAAATGGTTTGAGGAGGCAAAAAAAAAAGAAATAAACGACCCAAATGCTTTAGCACTCGGTACTTCAAATAAAGAGGGTATTCCCTCTGTAAGAATGGTTCTCCTTAAAGGTCACAGTGAAAAAGGTTTTGTTTTTTATACAAATTTAAATAGTCAGAAAGGAAATGAAATAAAAGAAAACCCAAATGCTACAATGTGTTTTCATTGGAAAAGTCTTTTAAGACAAATAAGGATAGTTGGAACATTAAAACAAGTGGATGATAGAACCGCTGATGAGTACTATAACTCTAGAGCTTATGATAGTAGAATAGGTGCCTGGGCCTCAAAACAAAGCAGTATTCTTCAAACTAGAGATGAACTTTTAGACGCTTTAGAGAATTATAAAAAGAAATATAATGATAAAGATAATGTACCAAGGCCAAGCCATTGGTCCGGCTGGAATTTAACACCTTCCTCAATCGAATTTTGGTTAGATGGAGATAATAGAATTCATGAAAGATTAAAGTACTATATGGATAAAAATGGCAGTTGGACAAAAAGTCTTCTAAGTCCCTAAAAGTCTCTAGACAAACTAAATGATGTCAAATTTTCAAGAATATTTCTTTCGTCACAATCTCCAAATATTGATAATGAATTTGATGCCAAATTAATGTAATGATTTGCTTTTTGATAACATTCTTCAATAATTTTGTGTTGTTTTATTAAAGACAATGTGTAACTAAAATTATTTTCATCCCTACTATCTTTTAAAAAAATATCTTTGAGGCTTTCTTTTTCTTTCAGATTTGCTCTTTGAAATAATAAAATTATTGGCAGAGTAATTTTACCTTCATAAAAATCCTTTCCTATTTTTTTCCCAAATAATTTTGACCCAGAATTATAATCTAAAGTATCATCAGCTATTTGGAATGTTAAACCTAAATTCCTACCGTAAAATTCTAAAGCTTCCTTTTCCTTTGTCCTTATGTCTGATAAAATTGCACCAACTTTGGTAGCTGCCGCAAATAATTCAGCAGTCTTAGCAGATATTTTTTTTAAAAGATAGTAGGGATGAAAATAATTTTAGTTACACATTGTCTTTAATAAAACAACACAAAATTATTGAAGAATGTTATCAAAAAGCAAAT
>JACWEH010000039.1 GCA_014653585.1 Pelagibacterales bacterium SAG-MED38
CCTCAGATCACGCTGGATTTAGGTTAAAGGAGGACATAAAAAAACATCTTAAAAGTAAAAAATTAAATTTCAAAGATCTTGGACCTTTCAATGATGTTAATGTTGATTATCCTGATTACGCACATAAATTAGCAAAAAAAGTCAAAATAGGTAAAAATAATGTAGGTATTTTAGTATGTGGCTCAGGCACGGGGATGAATATTGCGGCAAATAAGCATAAAAATATACGTGCAGCACAGTGTTTTAATACAAAATCAACCAAATTATCCAGATTGCATAATGATGCAAATATCATTACATTAGGTTCGAGGCTGATTAGTAAAAAAAATGCCTTGAAATTTGTGAGTATTTTTTTAAATACTAATTTTGATGGTGGTAGACACTTAAGAAGAGTAAAAAAGTTATAATTATGTCTAGTGAAAAAAATTATTTAAACGACAGTTACAAAAGTTTCTTTGAGGATAGTTTATCTGTAAAAGATCCTGAAATTTATAAAGCTATTCAAGATGAGTTATTAAGACAACAACAACACATTGAATTAATAGCATCAGAAAATATTGTTTCACAAGCGGTATTGGAAGCTCAGGGTTCTGTGTTAACTAATAAATATGCCGAAGGTTATCCAGGCAAACGTTATTATAATGGATGTGAACACGTTGACGTCGCTGAGAGTCTTGCTAATGATAGATTAAAAAAATTATTTGATTGTAAGTATGCTAACTCGCAACCACACTCAGGTGCACAAGCAAACGGTGCTGTCTTTTTAGCATTATTAAATCCGGGTGATACTTTTATGGGAATGAGTTTAAATTCTGGTGGACATATTACACATGGATTAAAAATTTCTATGTCAGGTAAATGGTTTAACGCGATAGGCTACGATGTGGATAAAGTATCTGAACTAATTGATTACGACAATGTTGAAAAACTTGCATTAGAACACAAACCAAAACTTATTATTGCTGGTGGAAGTGCTTACTCACGAGTAATAGATTTTAAGAGATTTAGAGAAATTGCAGATAAAGTTGGAGCTTATTTAATGGTTGATATGGCACATTTTTCAGGTTTGGTTGCTGGTAAAGGTTATCCTAATCCTTGCGATCATGCTCATGTAGTCACCTCAACAACTCATAAAGTTTTCAGAAGCGCTAGGGGTGGTATAATTTTAACTAATCATGAAGATCTTGCTAAAAAATTTAATACAGCTGTATTTCCTGGTTATCAAGGTGGACCTTTAATGCATATCATTGCAGCTAAAGCTGCAGGATTTCTTGAGGCTTTACAGCCAGAGTTTAAAGATTATATAAAAACAGTTTTAGCTAATGCTAAAATTTTAGCCGAAACTTTAAAAAACAATGGAT